>JANMTA010000385.1:0-2012 GCA_031389965.1 Betaproteobacteria bacterium | reverse complement strand
CGTAGAGTTTGCGGCCGAGTCTTGCCGTCAGCCGGTCGATCAGCCCCGTGCTGACGACGGTCTTGCCGACGGCGGCTTGATGCCCCCATCGCGGCCGGTGTTGAAACAGGTAGTCGATGGCGACCGGGAGGTAGTGGTTCGGCGCCAGCAAACCAGCACTGGCGGTGACGATGCCGTGACGGTCATGGTCGGTGTCGCAGGCGAAGGCGATGTCAAAGCGGTCCCGGCTGTCTTGCAACCGCCGCATGGCGTAGGGCGAGGACGGGTCCATCCGGATCTGTCCGTCCCAGTCGAGTGCCATGAAGGCAAACGTCGGGTCAACCACGTCGCTGACGACCGTCAGATCAAGGCGGTAGCGTTCGGCGATCGCCGCCCAGTAGTGGACGCCAGCGCCGCCCAGCGGGTCGACCCCCATGCGGATTTTCGCCTCGCGGATCACGTCCATGTCGATCACGTTGCCGAGGTCACTGACGTAGGTGTTCAGGAAATCGTGGCGGTGTGTTGTCGCGGCCAGCAGGGCCTTGGCGTGCGAAAAGCGCTGCACACCCTCGAGACGCGTCTCAACAAAGCGGTTGGCCGCAGCTTCGATCCAGCCTGTGACGTCCTGACCGGCCGGGCCGCCGTGGGGCGGGTTGTACTTGAAGCCGCCATCGCGCGGCGGGTTGTGCGAGGGCGTCACGACGATGCCGTCAGCCAGAGCGGCGCTGCGCCCACCGCTGTGAGTCCGATTGTGGGTCAGGATTGCGTGCGAAACCGCCGGCGTCGGCGTGTATTCGTCATTCAATGCCAGCATCACGTCGACGCCGTTGGCGGCCAGCACTTCGAGCGCGCTCGCGCAGGCCGGTTGCGACAGCGCGTGTGTGTCGATGCCGAGAAAGAGCGGCCCGGCGATGTCGTTGGCTTTGCGGTAGTGGCAGATCGCCTGCGTGATCGCCAGCACGTGCCACTCGTTGAACGAGCGCTCAAACGCCGAGCCGCGGTGTCCCGAGGTGCCGAACGCAATGCGCTGCGTTGCAACCGCAGGGTCGGGCGCATCTGAGTAGTACGCGGCGACGAGCTTCGCCACGTTGACCAGCGACGATTGCGGGGCCGGCTTGCCGGCCAAGAGGCTGATGCGGGTGCTCATGACGCGGTTTGCTCCCTCGGCGCATGCTTCGCGCCCATTGCCTTCACACCAGCAGTGGCATCGACGCTTGTCGAGCGCGACTGACTCTCGCGCTCGAAGATGTCCACCCACTCGCGCAGACGGCGCGCGATCTGTGCCGCCGCTTCGGCCCACGTCAGCGTCATGGCACGGTAGCGGACCACCGCATCCCAGAAAGTCGTGCGCCCGACTGCAAAGCCGATAAAGCCGTCGACACTCCCCGCGCTCGTAAGCCAACTACTCACCTTAGCCTGATCTGCGCCGCGGCCGAGCACGATGCAGCCCACGCCCGAGCGGCCGTCGCGCCGCGCGCTGGCGACGATGCGCTCGCAATCGTCGCGGCGCTCTAGTCCTTCGATCTTCCAGACGTCGGGCTCGACTCCGGCGTGCTGCAATTGGCGAATCGCCTGGTCCATCAACGACGGACGGGTACGCAAGTCGTAGGCGGCCTTGTCGCCACCGGCAAGCGCCAGCTGTTCGTCAGTTGCAGGCACCAGCAGTTCAAACATGAAGCGGCGCTGACTTGTCCGACAATGGTCGGACAACTGCTTGAGCCGATCGACCTGCCGCCGGTTCAGCAATGGGTCGCCTGCCGGGTTGTAGCGCACCAGCGCCTTGGCGAAGGTCGGGTCGAAGGCATCGATGTGGCGCGCGAAGTCCGCACCGTATTCGAAATCGAATTCATCCGAGCCACTCTGCTCGACTGACAATGCGGTAACAAAGCCGCGTTGCTGGGCGTCGCGCAGAATGTCACGGCCGAATTCCTCGTCGACCAGGATGCCAGCCAGTTCGCTCGGCATGCCCTCGGCCAGCGTCTGCCTGAAGCCTTCGTAGATGAGCTGCTTGCTGGCGCTGACCTGGTCGTGCT
>JANMTA010000375.1:0-13868 GCA_031389965.1 Betaproteobacteria bacterium | reverse complement strand
CAGGTGCGCCTGCACATCGTCGAATTCCGCGGCTTCGAGAAGTTCATCCAGGGCCGCCCCTACTGGGAAGTGCCGGTGATGGTGCAGCGCCTGTGCGGCATCTGCCCGGTGTCGCACCACCTCGCCGCATCCAAGGCGCTGGACATGATGCTCGGCGTGAAGAAGCTGACGCCGACCGCAGAAAAGATCCGCCGCCTGATGCACGCCGGCCAGATCCTGCAATCCCACGCACTGCACTTCTTCCATCTCGCCTCGCCCGACCTGCTGTTCGGTTTCGGCTCGGACCTGGCTCAGCGCAACATCGTCGGCGTCGTCGCCGCCCATCCGGAAATTGCGAAGAAGGGCGTGCTGCTGCGCAAATACGGCCAGGAAGTGATCCGCATGACGGCCGGCAAGCGCGTGCATGGCACCGGCTCGGTGCCCGGCGGCGTGAACAAGTCGCTCGCCCCGGAAGAGCGCGCCGAACTGCTCAAGGACATCTACCAGATGGTGGCCTGGAGCCGCGATGCGGTCGGCATGATCCGCACGCTGTTCGAACAGAACCTGCCCGAGTACAACGCCTTCGGTCGTTTCCGCTCCGCCGGCATGTGCCTGGTGCGGGCCGACGGCGCGATGGACCTGTATCACGGTGGCCTGCGCGCGCTCGCCATCGACGGCAAGACCCTGTTCGACCATTTCGATTACGGCCGTTACTGGGATGTCATCGCCGAGGACGTCAAGCCATGGTCCTACATGAAGTTTCCCTTCTTCAAGAAACTGGGCCCGGAAGACGGTTCCTATCGCGTCGGGCCGCTGACCCGCGTCACCCAGTGCGACAGCATCCCGACCCCGCTGGCAGACAAGGAGCGCGAGGCATTCATGGCCTTCGACGGCGGCAGCGTCACCGGTGCCACGCTCGGCTACCACTGGGCGCGCATGATCGAAATGCTGCACGCGGCAGAGAGCATCAAGGACCTGCTGCACGACGACGACATCATCGGCCACGACCTGATGGCCTCAGGCTCCCGCCAGGAACGCGGCGTCGGCGTCATCGAGGCGCCGCGCGGCACGCTGATCCACCACTACCGCGTCGACGAAAACGACCTGGTGATCCGCGCCAACCTGATCGTGTCCACCACGCACAACAACCAGGCCATGAACAGCGCGGTGCGCGAAGTGGCGAAGCAGTACCTCGACGGCGTCGAGATTACCGAAGGCCTGCTCAACCACATCGAGATCGCGATCCGCGCCTTCGACCCCTGCCTCTCCTGCGCCACCCATGCGTTGGGGCAGATGCCGCTCGAGGTCGCAATAGTCGGCGCTGACGGTACGGTGATCGACGCGGCCACGCGCGACCAGCGCGGACTCACCCGCGAAATTTCTTGACCGCGCCGACGCTGATCTTCGGCTGGGGCAACCCCAGCCGCGGCGACGACGCATTGGGGCCGCTGTTCATCGAGCGCATCGCTGCGCTGCAACTGCCGGGCATCGAGTGCCTCACCGATTACCAGTTGCAGGTCGAACATGCGCTCGACCTGGAGAACCGCCGCCGCATCCTGTTCGTCGACGCCAGCGTAAAGGCCGACGCGCCCTTCTCCGTAAACCTGCTCGAAGCGACCCGAGACACCAGCTTCACCACGCACGCCATGACGCCCGAAGCGGTGATGCAGGTCTATGTCGAGTTGCATGACGGAGCACCACCACCCTGCACCCTGCTGGCCATCCGCGGCGAACGCTTCGAACTCGGCGAAGAGATCTCGCCGGCGGCAGTCCGCCATCTCGACGCTGCCTTTGCCTGGGCAAGAACCTGGCTGGCCGTGTGATTTCGTGCGCTGAGGTAAAGTAGCGCCCTCAGTCGCGACAGCCATTCGGCCGGCCCGGTCATTCGCTTGAACCAACTTTGCAGATTCGCCGGCACGTTGACGCCCCGGCACTGTCCATGCAAGCAAAACGCCGGTTGCCAGCCAGACTCTCATGCAGATACGCTATCCCAAATCATTTTTCAAGCTCCTGTTCGTCGGCTTCATGCTGGCCGTGCTGCCGCTATTGGTCGGTTTGCTCGGCAACATCCTGGCCATCGAGCGACTGGCCACGCAAAGCCAGCGCGCAGTCTATGACGCAGCGCGCATTGCTCACGCCAGCCGCGAGTTGAACGACACCGCGGCATCCCTGGAACGTGCCGCGCAACAAAGCGCCGTGCTGCGTGACGCGACGCTGTGGGAAGGCTACGAGAACTTCCGTCTGCGCTTCGCCGCCGCCGGCACGAGACTGGCTGAAATGCCGCTGGAGACCGAAATACGCAAGACACTCGACGATCTGTTGCAGCAGGAATCAGTGCTCCACGAATCACTCACGCGGAACGGGATTTCAGGCACCCAGGCAACCGTGGTGGCCCGGCGCTACGCCGAAATCTCCACAGCAACGCGCACCCTGCTGGAGCGTTCCAGTACCCTGATCGACCGGGAAGCCGAATCCTTGCGCGAACTGGCGGCGCAAACCGAGTCGCAAGCCCGTATCCAGTTGTTCGTGTTGTTGCCCCTGGCCATCTTTGTCGTCGCCGGCTTCACCTATCTGCTGGCGCGACCGATCACCCAATTGAATCAGGGCATACGCGATCTGGGCGAACGCCGCCTCGGCGTCCGCATCGAGGTAAGCGGCCCGGAAGACCTGGAACAACTCGGCCGCCAGCTCGACTGGCTGCGCCTGCGCCTGATCCAGCTCGAGGAGCAGAAGAGCCGTTTCCTGCGTCACGTCTCGCACGAACTGAAAACGCCGTTGACCATCCTGCGCGAGGGCTCGGAATTGCTGGCGGAAGAAGTGGGCGGCAGCCTTTCGGGGCGCCAGCACGAGATCGTGCATATACTGAAACAGAACAGCCTCGAACTGCAGCGCCTGATCGAAACGCTGTTGCGCCATGGCGAGGCCGAGTTCCATCTGGCCTCGGTCAAACTGCAGACGGTGAAGCCGGCGGAGATCATCGCAGCGATCGTCGAGCGTCACAAACTGGCCTGTTCGCCAAGGAGAATCCGGGTGACCCTGAAAATGGAGGACTTCGCCATGCAAACTGACCCGGAACGATTGCGGGTGGTGTTCGACAACCTGCTGTCCAACGCTGCCAAGTATTCGCCCGACGACGGCGAGATTGTGGTGAGCGCAAGCCGGCAGAATGGCTGGGCGATCCTCGACATGCTCGATCAGGGGCCGGGGGTGGCGCCGGCGGAGCGCGAGCGCATCTTCGAGCCCTTCTACCGCGGCAGCGCCGACGCCGCCGGAGCGGTGCGGGGCACCGGCCTCGGCCTGTCCATCGCGCGGGATCACGTCCTGGCCCTGGGCGGCGACATCGCCGTCGGCGACGGTCAGGGACGCTTCACGGTAACCCTGCCGCTGGGCCAGCCATGAACGTCCTGCACCGGATAGCGACCCTCCTCTGCGCCCTGCTGCTGTTGTCAGGACTGAGCAGTTGCGCCCTGATGAAGCCCCCGCAGAACACCTACTGGCTTGACCCGCAGGCACCGCGCCCGAGCAGCGATGCGGTCTCGTTGCTGCATTACTCGACATTTGCGAGAAAACTGGCGGGCAAGCAGCTCGCCGAGGAAACTGAACGGCTACGCTTGGCCTGGACTGCCGAAAAAACCGATTTCCGTTTGCTGCAATACGCCATGGCCCTTTCCGTACCCGGCACAACAGCGGTGGATCACCGCCGCGCCCTGCAACTGCTTGATTCGCTGCCACAGCCGGGACAAGGCCGCGACAACGAGTTGCGGGCACTGGCATCATTGATGCATGCGAACCTGACGGAACTGCGCCGCCTTGAAGACGGAAGCGCTTCCCATGCACAAAAGGCGCGGGAAGAACAGCGGCGCGCCGAAGAATTGGAGAAGAAACTGGAAGCCCTCAAAGACATCGAGAAAAGCCTGCTGCGCCCTGACAAGGGCGCCGGAGGTCACAAATGAGCAACAGCCCGGGCAAGATCCTGCTGGTCGACGACGACGCCGACCTGCTGCGCCTGATCGCGATCCGCCTTGAAGCCGCCGGACACGTCGTCGCCACGGCGTCCAGCGGCGCGCAGGCGCTGGCGCAGATCGCCGTCGACCGGCCGCAACTGGTGATCACCGACATGCGCATGCCCGGCATGGATGGCAACGCGCTGTTCGCAGTGGTGCGAGCGAACTACCCGACCCTGCCGGTGATCATCCTGACCGCCCACGGCACCATTCCCGAGGCCGTGGCGGCAACGCATCGCGGCGTCTTTGGCTATCTGGCCAAGCCCTACGAAGCCAGGGAACTTCTCGACCTGGTGGCCAGGGCCATCGCGATTTCTCCTGCGGCTTCCGGTAGCGGCGCCGAGGCCGAGTCGTGGCATGCCGGCATCGTCACGCGCAACATGCTCATGGCCGACCTGCTGGCTCAGGCCAGGCTGGTCGCGACCGGCGATGCCAGCGTGTTGTTGCGCGGCGCCTCGGGTTCCGGCAAGGAAATGCTGGCGCAGGCCATCCACCGTGCCAGCGAGCGCCGCGAGCGCCCGTTCGTCGCGGTCAACTGCGGCGCGATCCCCGAGAACCTGCTCGAGTCCGAACTCTTCGGCTACGTCAAGGGCGCGTTTACCGGCGCCGCCAAGGACCATCCCGGCCTGATCCGCGCCGCGCAAGGAGGGACCCTGTTCCTCGACGAAATAGGCGACATGCCGCTGCCGCTTCAGGTCAAGTTGCTGCGCGTACTTGAGGAGCGCGAAGTCCGGCCCGTCGGCGCCATCCGCAGCGAGGCTATCGACGTCCGCATCATCAGCGCCACGCACCGCGACCTCGAAGAGGAAATGGGCGCGGGACGCTTTCGCAGCGATCTCTACTACCGGCTCAACGTGGTCTCGCTGGCGATTCCCGACCTGGCCGAGCGCCGCGACGACATCCCCTTGCTGGCCAACCACTTCCTGCGCAAGCTGAGCCAGCGCTATCGCAAGCAGATCAACGGCTTCGCACCCGAGGCCATGGAGTTGCTGATCCGCGCCAGTTGGCCGGGCAATGTGCGGCAATTGCTGAACGTGGTCGAGCAGGCCGTAGCGCTGACCACCGGCCCCATCGTGACGCTGGCGCTGGTGCAGAAGACGATCAGTGAACTGGGCGAAATCGTGGCTTTCGACGAGGCGCGCCGCAGCTTCGAGTCCGACTACCTGATCCGCCTGCTGAAAATGACTGGCGGCAACGTCACGCAAGCGGCCCGGCTGGCCCAGCGCAACCGCACCGACTTCTACAAGCTGCTGCAGCGGCACGCCCTCGATCCCTCGCTGTTCAAGTAAGCGTCGCCGTTTGGCGACAGCAATAAACCCGCACATTCAGGCAGTTGCCGGCGCAACCCGGATTTCTGTCGCCAAACGGCGACGGATGCGGCACCCGACCGTCTTCCTGCACTTCCCCTAACTATCTGATTATCAATTGTTCTCCTGCCTGGCACGGTGGTTGCGAAGCATCAGGCAAAGCATTCTTTTCCGATGCCGCAACCATTCAAGGAGAGCAGCAATGTCCATCAAATCGACAGCAAGGCTGGCCCCCGTGGCGGTGGTGCCTTGGATCGCCGCCTGCAACAGCAATTCGAGCAAGCAAGACATCGGCATGGTCAGCGGAGCCATCATCGGCGGCGTCGTAGGTGCCTCGCTCACGGGCGGCAGCACCGTAGGCACGGTCGGTGGTGCCGCTGCCGGCGGCTACCTGGGCAACCAGATCGCCAAGGAAATGAAATAGCCATGAACGCCACCACCATCGAGTCGCTGGGCCGCCCGGTGGAAGCACGGCCCGTGCGTCCCCGGCTGCTGTATCCCGCGCTGCTCATCGCTGCGATTTCCGTCACGCTGTTCAGCCTGATCGGCATCGCCGCCATGACCGGCCTCATGCCGTCCGCCCATTCAACTACGCCGGAGACCGCAACGGCCAAACCGTTACCCAAAGGAAAATCGGTCCCGGCTGCCTCCACTTCAGCTGCCACCGGGAAAACGCGCATCGCTGCAGCGTCCTGCAGCGGCTGCGGTACGGTCGAATCGATCAGCACCGTGGAACGCCAGGCGGACACGAGCGGAGTCGGCGCCGTCGCCGGCGGCCTGACCGGCGCACTGCTCGGCAACCAGATCGGGCGCGGCAACGGCCGCACCGTGATGACCATCGCCGGCGGCGCCGGAGGCGCCTATCTGGGCAACAAGATCGAAGGAAACACGCGTCGCTCGACCTCCTACAAGATCGTGGTGCGCATGGAAAACGGCAGCGAGCGCACGATCTATCAAACCGAGCCGCCAACCGTCGCGGTTGGCGGCTCGGTGCAGATCGTCGGCAATTCCGTGGTGGCCCGCACATGAAATCGACGACGATGCACTCATCGACGCGGCCGCAGCGGAGCCAGTTGGCTAGGCTGCTCACGATAGTCAGCGCCGCACTGCTGCTGGCTGGCTGCGAAGCCATGGCAATCACAGCGTTCGGCGTCGGTGCGTCCACCGGCGTCGCGCAAACCCTCAACGGCCGCGCCTACCGGACCTTCACCGCGCCGGTGGCCGAAGTCAAGCACGCCACCCTGGCCGCCCTGAGTCGCATGGGCATGAAGGTCCTTTCGAGCAAGCGGGTGGCGGGCGAGGAAATCATCGTCGCCAGCGCCACCGATCGGGAGATCGAAATCACCCTGGAAATTCTCAGCCCCAATTCGACACGCATGCGATCGGTGACGAAGCAAGGGCTGTTTTATGACAGCGCCACATCGCTGGAAATCGTCCTGCAAACCGAAAAACGCATCACCAATGGATGAGGAGAACAAGGAAATGAGAAAACACACTCTGCGGCTGCTGGCCGTCAGCGCCACCTACTTTGCCCTGAGTCCGGCATTCGCGGCAGACGCGGCTGCCGGTACCACCACTGCCGTATCCACCACCGCTACCACCGACACGGACCGCGTCGGCGCGACCGCTGCCGTACCCGCGACCCGGATCGCCCGCCGCTTCGAAGGCTTGGCCGGCTCCCCGGAAAATGCCGCCAGCCTGGTTGCCGGACTGCGCAGCGGCACGGCGATCACGCTGACCTCACCGACCTCCACGACCGGCATCAGGCTCACCCCGACGACCAAACCGATGGGCTACGGCAACGTCACCCGAGCTCTGACGCTTGCCCAGCGCCAGTTGGCGGCTCAAGGAATTACCCAGCCGACGCCCGCACAACTGAGTACCGCGCTGAACGGCGGGACCCTTACCACCAGCAGCAGTGACACCACCCGGACCGTCGAAATGGCAGGTGTCCTGCGGCTGCGCAGTCAGGGCATGGGCTGGGGACAGATCGCCCACCAGCTTTCGGTCAGTCCCGGCAACCCTCCGGCAATGACGGCGGCACCTACCGGGACAAGCACGACAAGCGTGGCATCAACGACACAAGGCAGCACCAGTCTGCGCGGCAGCAGCCACAGTCGCGGCGCCATCGTCTCCGGCGACGGCGCCATCATGCAAGGCCGTAGGCCGGGCTATTCATCCACGACCGAGACTCGGCGAGAGACGTCGGGCGCCGCCCAGGCCCAGGCAAACGGAAAGGCCCTGGTGAATGCGCGTGCGCCGGTGATCCAGGCCGGCAGTTCGGCTTCGCTCGGGGGTGGCTACGCCTTGGGGGGAGCAGGCAACCACGGCAAAAGCCCTGTCCACGCGCGCTCCCACGGGAGAATCTGATTACCGAGTCAGGCGACCGGCAGCGGCCGCCTGGCAATGCGACGCAAGAATGGAGGTTGCCATGTTTCAGATGAGCAAGAAGATGTTCAACAAGCTCTGGCCCGTCATCGCGACGCAAATCGAGAGTAGCAAGAAAGCCGGCGCTGCGCCGGACAGTACGCCATCGACGCCTGCGCCAGCCTTCGCCGCAGAAGCCGGCTATGTCCTGGGCATAGCCTTGGGCTACTCCCTGAACGCCAGCGCGCCGGCAAGCACAGCAGTTAAGCCACGTGCCTCGATTCATGGCTGGCAGGCGGAAACCTGCGATGGCTTGAACTGGCCATGGATCACCTCGACGCAGATACCTGGCGCAGTCGCCATAAGTCGGCGCTGGGGACACGGCGCGCCTTGACGACTACCGAAAACGGCAATGCGCAAGAAACTTCCTGGAATCGCCGCCGCGTCGCTGCTTGCCGCCTGGCTGGCGCTGCCGTCGCCGGTACTCGCCGATCCGCCGCCATGGGCGCCGGCCCACGGCTATCGCGCCAAGTTGCACCACTACATCTATTACCCGCGGCACGAGGTCTATTACGCACCATCGAGCCAGCTCTGGTTTTGGCTGGATGGCGGAAGCTGGCGGGCCGGTGCCGGCCTGCCGAGCCGCATCGTGGTCGCCGGATCTCCGGGGGTGTCGGTCGTCCTCGGCACTGCGCGGCCCTATGAGATGAACACCTACGTGGTCGAGCGCTACGGCAAACGCCACAGCCATCGCCGGCATCGCCACCACGACTACAACGGCTAAAGCACGCCTTCGCAGGCAAGCAGCGGCAGCAAATATCTTGCAAGCCCCACCCACCCCGCCTTCACGACAGGAAAACCACCATGGAAAGAAAATTTCGCCTGCTGCTCCGCGGACGCGACCGGCCCGGCCCCATGCGGCAGCAAACCTACGCCGCTGAAGACAGGGTGGACGTGCGCGACCTGATGACATGCGCCACGCAGCACGTTCCCGCCCATGAGTTGTCGCCTTATCGGCACACGCTGATCCTGGACGGCATGGAGTACCAGATCCTGAACGTGATCAGGCAGTAACAGCAAACCGGATCGACCATGCTCGTGGTCATTGCCGATCCGGTTTGCAGCGCATTGACCGGCGCGCTCATGACGAAGCTCCAGCGCGCGCTGAATTGAGCGACGAACATTACCCACGCAGCCGGCACGGCGGCGAAACGGGTGGCCCAAAAACTTCAGGAAGCAAGCAATTCGCGGCGCTTCCGGTAGAGTGTGCGCCCTCGCCCGAGCGGCAACCTCCACTCCACCGATGTTCGACCACGCCGCCTCCCTGCCGCTCGCCTTCTGGCTGCTGGCCATCGTTGCCACGCTGCTGTTCGGCATGTCCAAGGCCGGCTTCGGCGGTGCCGCCGGCAGCCTCGGCGTGCCGCTCATGGCTTTGGCCGTATCGGCACCGTTTGCCGCCGCCGTGATGCTGCCGATCCTGCTGGCGATCGACGTCATCGGCCTGGTGGTGTTTCGCGGCCGCGCCGACCCGGCCAACCTGCGCATCATCCTGCCCGGCGCCATGCTCGGCATCGCGCTGGGCTGGCTCACCTTCGGCCATGTCGATGGACGCTGGATCAAGCTGCTGATCGGCATCGAGGCCATGGTCTTCGCCATCGACCGCTTCCGCGCCGCACGCGAGTCGGCCAGCGCCGTGCCGTCAGCACCGACTTTTGGTCCCGGCATCTTCTGGAGCACGCTGGCCGGCTTCACCAGCTTCGTCTCGCATGCCGGCGGCCCGCCGATCATGCAATACCTGATGCCGCAGAACATGGACAAGATGCGCCTGGTCGGCACCACGGTGATCTTCTTCTCGGTGGTGAATTTCGCCAAGCTCGGGCCCTACGCCCAGCTCGGCCTGATCGACCTGTCCAACCTCGGCGTCTCGCTGCTGCTGGCGCCGGCGATTCCGCTCGGCTATTTCCTCGGCTACCGCCTGCTCCATGCCGTCGACATGCGCGGCTTCAACCTCGTCACGGCCTGGACGCTGCTGGCGGCGGGGATGAAGCTCATCTATGACGGGCTTGCGGCTTAGCGCACCGCCGTCCCGACTTCGATGCTTCGAAACGGCGCTTACTTCACGGACTTCGGGTAGGCGACGAGATTGCCTTTTTCGTACGCGGTGCAATCCCTTTCATGGAGATCCATGCAATGCGCCGTGAAGTTGGCTTCCACCTTATTGGCATCGATCAAGCGCTCGGGATTTGCAGAAGGCGCCAACGGCTTGAGGGGCAGCGTGGTCTTGATCTGCTTGCCCTCCTTCTTCGGATCCTCGGTATGGCAACCGGAACAGCTAAAGTCATCCGACTGCCAGGTGCGCCGAACCGGATAGAACTTCCGTCCATTCTCGGCCGCGAAAGGCTTGTCCGAGGCGGTTCCGCGCCCCTTCTCCGCCTTGACCTCAACTTTGGCCTTTTCCGCATAGACGGCCAGAAGCTTGTTCATGACCTCGGACTGCTTCGCCGAGATAGTGCCCTGTGCGTACACCGGAAAGGCAATGACGCCAGCCAGCGCCCAAGGGCTGCCGACGGCAACCGGGCATTGACGGGTACTATCCGGCTTCGCCCAACCGAGAGAAGCCACCCGCATGCGAGCAGAAGCCAAAGAAAAACCGATAAACGCCATCGTCGCGGCCGTGCAACTGCCGAACGTGAACGACGTCGAGTTCGAGGCCTCGCTGGCCGAGTTGCGCGACCTGGCCAAGACCCTGGGTTTCGTGATCGTCGCCACCTTCACCCAGAAGCGCTCCAGCTTCGATGCGACGGCCTACCTGGGCACCGGCAAGCGCGAGGAAATACGCGCCTTTGTCGACAGCGAACCCGCACCCGGCGCCTTCGAGAAACCCCTGCACGCCGCCGCCGACCCGGAGGCCGGCAAGATCGAGGCCATTTTCGTCGACCACGAGATTTCGCCCTCGCAGGCGCGCAACCTGGAAAAGGAAGTCGGCTGCGAGGTGATGGACCGCACCATGGTCATCCTCGAAATCTTTCACCGCCACGCCACCTCGCGCGCGGCGCGGGCGCAGGTCGAGATCGCGCGGCTGGGCTACATGGCGCCGCGCCTGCGCGAAGCCGCCAAGCTTGCCGGGCCGCAAGGGCGGCAGCGCAGCGGCACCGGCGGGCGCGGCGCCGGCGAGTCGCACACCGAGCTGGACCGGCGCAAGATCCGTGACCAGATCGCCGCCCTGCAGCAGGAAATCATTGCCATGGATGCCGAGCGCAAAACCCAGCGCGCGCGCCGGCAAGAGCGCAAGGGCGGCGCCAACGTGGCGTTGGTGGGTTATACCAACGCCGGCAAATCCACCCTGATGCGGGCGCTGACCGGCAGCGACGTGCTGGTCGAAAACAAGCTCTTCGCCACGCTCGACACCACCGTGCGCGCGCTGCAACCCGAGAGCCGGCCGCGCGTACTGGTCAGCGACACCGTCGGCTTCATCAAGAACCTGCCGCACGGGCTGGTCGCCTCCTTCAAGTCAACGCTGGAAGAGGCGCTCGATGCCTCGCTGCTGCTCCACGTTATCGACGCCAGCGACCCCGGTTTCGAACGACAACTCGCGGTCACCGACAAGGTGCTGGCCGAGATCGGCGCGCAGGACGTGCCGCGCATCCGTGTCTTCAACAAGATCGACAATGTAGACAAACGCGGCGACGCCGCGGCGCAAGCCGAGTGCGAAACGGCGTTGCGCAGCGCCTACCCCGCTTGCATCGTCATGAGCGCGCGCCGCGGCGACGACGTGGCCTTGCTGCGCGAGGCGATAGTCGGATTTTTCCGGCAGGATCAGGTCGAGGCCGAGCTATTCCTGCCCTGGTCGGCACAGCAGCAGCGCGCAGCCATCTTCGCCAGTTGTGAAGTGCTGGAGGAGCGCGCTGACGAACACGGTGCATTTCTGCGGGTTCGTGGCGAAAGTGAGGCGGTGAAGCGCTTGTGCGAGCAGTTCGGGCAGGGCTGAAAAGTTCCCGCAGGGACGCAGAGCGCTGGCGCTGACGACACGGTGATTCGCTGTGTCAAGAACAAATCAGGCCGGCAGCAAATCACTGCCGGGAATGATGAGTACCGAAAAAGCCGGACCCGTCGCGGCCCCCTGTCACCTCACTTCGCCAGTTCGCAAACTGATTCAAAAATTACCGAAAAGAAAGTGTTTGGCGCTATCGGCTTCCAGGAGCGATCAAACTCCTTGGGGGAGCCGTCAAAGCTGTAACTCAAGACCACTTGCCCCAATGCCATCTGTTCTGAATGATAGGAAAGTGTCAGCGTCCTGACCTGCTTCGTTGCACAGTTGATCTCCTGTTGCGACTTCGCGGATCGGTAAGGTGTGGCAGGCACATCCGCTTGAATTCGCGCGAAATCCCACAGCGTCAAAAAGTAAAACGCGTTGCCGTTCCTGCGGATCTCGGCGGAATCAATATAGACAGAGACATCGCCTATGCTGTCGCCGGTGCTTATCTCTATCCACTCGGCTTGAGCGAATGTCGGGGCCAGCAGCATAGCGGTCAGGAGCAGAATCTTTTTCATGTTGGAGTTCCATTGTTCCGTCGAAGATATCACACGCACGCAAGCTGTCGCCGCCGTCTTGCCCGCGCCGCGACTGAGCGGGCAGTCTAAAGGTCGGCGTCCACAGCGATCAGTAGCAGCAGATGTACCACCGTCGTCAAAGCCGCATGAGTGTGTGAAAATGAACCCGACTTTGATCAAGCGTGGCGGCGAAATGGACAGCAACTTTTCAGCAGGGGTTCGCAGGCTGCTTGTTTTGAGTGCCCTGCTTGTTTCCGGGTGCGCCGGTTACGGCGGCAGCAATCTCAAGCCGGGCGTGTCGACCCTGCCCGAGGTTCTGGCCTCGATGGGCGAGCCGGCGCTGGCCTGGAAGAATCCGGATGGAAGCGAACAACTGGCTTACCCGCGCGGCGCGGCGGGCACACAGACTTTCATGGCATATGTCGGGCCTGATGGAAAACTGCAGCGCATCGAAAAGGTGCTGGACATTGAGCATTTTTCACGTATCCGGGCGGGAATGAGCAAGGACCAGGTGCTGCGCGTCCTTGGTCCGTCGGGAGCGGAATGGACAGAGTTTTACTCGCGGCGAAACGAACTCGCATGGTCCTGGTTGTTCTGCAACGATTGGAGTGTTCAGGAATTTTTTGACGCGATGTTCGACGCGACCACCGGCATCGTGCGTTCGACGGGGCAGCGGCCGCATTTGGTGGGACCGGACGGTATTCAGCCCGTGTGCGGGCGCTGAGGAAAACCTTGCATAGCGCAGCTCAGCTTCGGATTGGTTTGCACGGCCTTGGACGTTTCCAAAAAGTCGGCGCTGGCAGGACGGTGATTCGCGGTGTCAAAAGCAAATCAGGCCGACACCAAATCGCTGCCGGGACGAGGAGTGCGGGAAAAGCGGAAGCCGAACCTGACCCCCTGTCACCTTGATGCACCGTCCGGGGATTTGCCACAAGGTCTTATCTCGCTGCACCGGCTTTGCCTCGCGCGCCGGCGGCCCACCGACAAGCCTTGCCTGAGGCCGCAGGGAACGGACAAGCTGTGCCCGTCCGGTACCACGATGAGCATTTTTCGGTGCCGACTTTTTCAGACTTGGCCGCGTGCCCGGCTTGGCCAGCTTGCGCTAGCCAATCCCGAAAAACGGCGATGCCAGGGAAGCAAGGCCAATGGTGATACTCATCCGGACGCCTTGCACTTTCAGTTCTTTTTGCCCAGCACGGAGTAGGCCAGCAGGAACACGCCGCCGCCGATCAGCAGCCAACCCAGCAGCGGCGGCAGCGAAACGGTATGCGTCTGTTCGGCCGTCGCCGTGATCGGCCCGATCTGGAGAACCTGTTCCCTGGTCGTGTAGCTGTATTGCTCGTAACCGAGAACAGCACCGCCGAGGACTATCAGCGCGATACCGATGAGCAGTATTGGTTTCATGAAAATCGCTCCCTGGACTTGAATCCGGTTGTGAGGAAGGTGAAAGTACGTAGACGATGTTTACACCCAAAGCGCAGCCGGCTTCGTGCGCTTCCGCACAAAGGCACGTCATTTTCCCGAACCACGGCAAGGGAAGGCCGGGCCTGACGGACAAGTCAGGCCCGGCGACCGGTCGCCTTGGTTTCCTTCGGTGTGCCAGCGAACAGACCTGCAAGCGGATACGGCCTAACTTCCGGCTGCAACTCCGGGTGGCACA
>JANMTA010000363.1:0-2233 GCA_031389965.1 Betaproteobacteria bacterium | reverse complement strand
GCCTACCACTTCGACCGACGAAATGCGCTCGTCGAAGCCGGTCCGACTGAAGTCGGCCAATTCACTTTGCGTCGAGAAAGACCGGCCGCCAAAGCCTTCCTTTTCATAGAACGTCATCCTTCCCGGTACCGGGGCGGGTCCGGTGTCGCGACCCACGGCCCGCGCGGAGGAAATACGGTTGTTGAGCCCCATCGAACCCAGTGACGGATACTGGCCCGCGCGCAGGACGACGCACGGCCCGCCGAACCCCCCGCCCTGGCACACCTCCCACGGGCCGCCTATAACTTCGATTGACGAAACGCGATCGTCGAAGCCGGTACGGCTGAAGTCGGGGACCTCGCTTTGCGTGGTGAAGGACCGGCCGCCAAAGCTTTCCTTTTCGTAGAAGACCACCCTGCCGGGGATCGGAGCGGGTGTGGTGGGCGTGTCATCGCGAGCCACGGCCTGCACCGATGAAATGCGATTATTCAAGCCCATCGCCCGCAGCGAAGGATATTGCCCTGGCCGTAACACAACGCAACGACCGTTGAACCTGGCTTCTTCGCATACTTCCCAACGCTCCCAGCTTTCTCCAGCTACCACGACCGACGAAGCGCGGTCGTTGAAGCCGAATCGCTCGAAGTTGCCGATCTGCCGCCGGGTGGTGAATGATTCGCCCTGAAAGCCCTCACGTTCGTAGAACGTTACCTGCGCGACGGCTTGGGTGGCTATCGCCACGGCGGCTACCGCCAAAGTGTTTCTGAAAGCTGTTTTCATGCTGGCTCCCCTCAAAAGTTGGTGAACACCTGACTCCATGTCAGTAGTGTCCGGTTCATGCCGCGGCGCGGACAGCGGACTACGCCGCCAGGTTGGGTAGTAGATTTCCTACCTGCATAGACACGGAGTTACGTTCTGTTGCGCCGACATATTTCGTCGTTCAAATTTCGCCCATCGCAACAGGAATTTCCAGCAGCACTTCCCGGGCCAGAAATCCCTGGCCTGATCCTGCCGAGGCTATTCGGGCGGTCAAGAAAAGCGATGTCCAGGCGGAACGACGATGCTAATTCCAACGTATCACGCCAACCCGCCGCCGGGGTTCGGAGTGCCATAGCGCGCGGGTGACCGGCTGGCGGTGTTATAGGGCTGCCACTCACCCGGTCGCTGGGCGAGGCGGTCGCCCACGATGTTCAACACAGCGCGATGCCACCCCATTCCGAGATGGCTGCCCTTTATCTCTATGTCCTCCACATGCCTGGCCTCCCGGTCATGGCGACAGGTTTGCCAGGCAACGACTCCATCCGTGCGACTGTAGATGGAGGTCGTGGGAACGGGCGGGGCTGCGCGCAAGCGGGCGCTCATGGCGGGGTCGATCGTCGCTGCGGTGCCATTCACAAGCCGGTAAACCCATCCGACATTGGTGTGATCCGCGTCGGCATTGAACGGTGTTCCGACCGTAATGACCTGACGCACCCGGCGCGGCGTCAGCTTGGCGATTTCGCGCGCGTACAGGCCGCCCAGGCTCCATCCGATCAGCGTAGCGCTATGGTTCGAATCAACCAGCAAGGTCAGGACGTGCTGCGCCAATTGCGACAACCAAACGTCCACATTTCCCTGCGGCCCGGTGTTGTAACCTCGCCCCCAGTCGATCGCCTGGTAAACCAACGACCGGCAGTGCTCGCGCAGCGGAATGAGCGAAGTCGCGTCGGCGCCCAGGCCTGGGAATAGGATGACGGGATGCGAGTCACCTTGGATAGTCTGGTTTGCGCGCGCGAGTTTGTGTGACACATACTCGATCGCTGCGCGCAATGGCTCGGTGCCCAGCAATGTCAGTGAAGGCCGCTGGATCGCGATGGAGCTGGCTGGATTCATGGAGATCAGTCTAGGCACCGATCCGTCGCCGTCTTGTCGGACGCGGTGCCAAATAGCTGTCGGATCATCGAGATAGTTTTGGCGGCCTGCTCGGGACAAGGCTCGCCTGTGACGCCACTCGATCGTGGCTCAGAACTTCGAGCGCAGGGGTGCCGGCGCGACGGGCTTATCGCTTGGCACCCGCTCAGGTATCGGCAACGCGGGGTCGATATCCGTTGCCATAGCCCCTATGGAATACAGATTGTGGTGGAGAGGAGGAGGATCGAACTCCCGACCTCTGCATTGCGAACGCAGCGCTCTCCCAGCTGAGCTACCCCCCCACAGTGGCCTTCATTCTAGCCTCGATGCGAGTGGTGGAGTCCGCATTACCGGCTTTTGCGCCTAC
>JANMTA010000360.1:0-4287 GCA_031389965.1 Betaproteobacteria bacterium | reverse complement strand
AAGGTGCGCTTGTGGTAAATGTGGCTGGTGCCCTCCTTCAGCGTCGCCTCGACCACCCAGACGCGGTGCCGCTCGTAGCGCGCGTGATCCGGATTGATGTGGCCCGGCTTGAGGACGTCGGCGAGCTTCAACTGGTTGCCTGACAGCTTGTAGGAGTTGTAGGGCACGTAGAGTTCCTGCTTGCCCACCAGTTTCCAGTTGTAGCGGTCGGTGGCGCCGTTGAACATGCCGAAATCGTCATTGGTGCGCAGGCCGTCGGAGGCGGTGCCCGGGTTGTCGTAGGCGACGTTCGGCGCCAGGCGCACGCGACGCTGTCCGGGGTTGTAGGTCCAGGCGGAGCGTGGCTCCTTCAACTGATCGACGGTCTCGTGAATCAGCAGTATCTGGCCGGCCAGACGCGCCGGCGCCGTCACCGTCTGCAGGAAATTGGTCAGCTTGTTCGGTTCGCGATCCTTCGCCGATTTCGAGAGGTTGCCGTAGGAAAAGTCGTACTCGTACTCGAAGCGCACCGGCGTGTAGGCGCCCTCGCGGGTCACCGCCGCCTGGCTCCAGGTCATCGCGTAGGTGTCGCCCTTGTAGCGCAGGGTGGAGTTCCAGATCGCCTCCAGGCCATCCTTCGGGATCGGGAAGGGCACGCCGCCCGTGGTTCCGGTGACCCCATTGCCGCCGGGGGACAGCTTGGCCCGCGTGGCGTTGGCGATCGCATCGTCGAGATCGGCCTTGGGGAAGGTGGCGCTGCGCTGCGTCGGATAGACGTTCATCTTCCAGGTCGGGTACTTCTTGAGCAATGCCATCTGGCCCGGCGTCAGGTTCGCCTTGTACTTCTCGGCGCTGCTCGCGTCGATCGTGAACAGCGGCTTGTCAGCCGCATACGGATCGGGATAGTGGCCGCCGGCAACATAAGCGGCCACCGGCTTGGTCAGGCCGCCGGCAAACGCCGGAATGGTGCCGGCCGCATTGGCGGCGGTTTCCGCCCCCACCGCTGTCAGCGTCTTGCCGAGAGCGGAGGCATCGGCCGCCAGCACCGAAGCCGAGGTTCCGGCGAACGCCAGCACGCAGGCAGTGCCCAGCAGGGAAAAAGATGTTTTCATCTTGCGCGTCTCCTAATTCTTGGGTCGCTTGGTCGAATGGACAGATCAGAACGAATAACTGAGGCTTATCGTGAGGAAGTCACGATCCTTCAACGCGTTGGTACCGCTGGAGTAGCTGGCTGACTGGCCGGCCGGCAACGCACCCGACGCCGCACTGGGCACGTCGACACCGGAAAGGCTGCGGCCACCAAAAAACGTCGTGTAGCCGATGTCCGCCTGCCAGTTCTGCTGGTAATTGAAGCCGACGCCGAAGGTCGCCGCCTTGTTGCCTTCGTTGAAGGTCGGGCTCCTGCCATGAACATCATGCGAGAAGGCGATGCGCGGCGAAACCGTCGCCGCGCCGATGGCGTTCGGATAGTCCAGCCGGCCGACGAGGCGATAGCCCCACGAATTCTCGGTCGCAAAGCAGTTGGTCGACCTGGAGTTGAAGGCGCTGGTCGCCGACGAACCCGGCTGCGGCAGGTGGCAACCCGGCGCGGCGAACTTGAGATTGGACGGCAGATCGAGCCGGGTAAAGCCCACCTCGCCGACCGTCACCAGTTGCTCGGCGCCGAAGGTCGGGCCGAAAGCCTTGGTTCCGGTGAACTGCAACTGGTGCATTTTCACCCGGCGGTAGCCGCTGATCTCGGTACCGTAGGGGACGCCCGCCGCAGTCACCGGATTCGTGCTGGTCAGCTGGTTGGCGATGCCGAGGGCTGCACCGAGCAGTTCGGCCGAGGGCAATTGCAGCGGCTGGTTCTTGCGGTAGGAATACTCGCCCTGCAGTGCAACGCCGCCCGGCAGCGCGGTGTTGAAGCTCAGGCCGAACAGTTTGATGTCTTCCGGATACTCGACGAAGTAACTTCCAGCACCGCCCCTTGCCGTACCGATGGCGCAGGCAGCATTCGTTGCATTCCGGGCGGAAAGGCTGGTCGCAGCCGCTACATTGCCACCGAGAACTACGGCAAGGGCTCCAATATTGGCAGCCGTATGCAGGCCGCCGAACGTAGGAATATCCAGCGCTGTACATCCGGTGTTCCCGGTCGCGAAAGTTCTGGGCGCCCCAAGAGCCGCTGTCACAGCACCCGCCTGAGGCCCAGTCAGATTGCTGGAAATCGTTCCCGCCGCCGAAATTGCTCCCCGGTAGCCCGAAACAAACGGTGTCCGGCTGTGATAGTTGGCGTGGAAAAATCCCAGTTCGGTATTGTTCAACTCGGGCAGGAAGAAGCGCAGCGCAACACCGTACTGCCCGCTGTCACTTGCATCGCGATCCTTGGAGCGCGGCGCCCAGAGCGCTGCGGTGCTGTTGAGCGGGAAAATGCCCGCCGCCCCGTTCAGGTCATTCCTCCGCCCAAACCCCGTATAGGCGCGATTGCCGCCTTCGGACGCAAAATCGTTGGTGCTGAAGAAGGAGCCGGCCGGGTCGATCTTGGTTTCCTTCCACTCGGTGGGCAGCGCCAGTTCGACCGACATGCTGTCGGTGATTTCCTGCGATCCGTAGACCATCATCGTCGGGATGAAGCCTTCCTTCAGCTCCGAACCCGGCGCGCGCAGGCGGCTGACATTGACCGGGTTGAGCACATTGATGCCGTTCTGGATGAAGGTGCTCTCGCCCCAGCTCACCACCTGCTTGCCCAGCCGCAGGTTGAGGTTGCGGCCGCCGAGATCGAAGGTGCCGCGCACGTATGCGTCGAGGATCTCGGCGCCGTCGCCGAGTTCGTCCCTGGCCTTTGAGGTCAAACTATTCTTGTCGCGGATGGTCGGGTCGTAGAAATAGCTGGCGCGCACGAAGGCGCCGAAGTTTTGATACTTCAGCTCGAGGTCGTGGGTTGCCTTGAACACCGTCGAGACGAGTTCGCCGTTGTCGTACTTGAGGTTGCCGTCTTCCGAGTTCGGGTCGCGTGACTTGCCGCCGTTGGCAATGCTGATCAGCGTCGGATCGCGCTTGTCCATCCGCCACAGCGCGCCGGCCGAAAGCGTGGTGTCGAAACTGCCGGTGATTTCACCCGACTCCGACTTGAACTCGAAGGCGAAGGCCGAGGGCGCTCCGACCAAAAGCGTCAATGCGATCGCGGTGCCGAGCTTACTATGGCGAAACTGCGGGGGGCGCGAATTCCTTGTTGCCTGTCTCATAGCGATATTTCTCCTCGATGATCAACTGGATGTCATGGTCATGTTTTACCGATCCGCTGCTTTTTTTCGATAATACATTGGGCCGCCGGAAAAATGGCGGAAAAAAGCATACAAGAAGGGGCTTCTCGGAACATTGTGGCTAAAAACGGCCATTAAGAAGAGGAAAGGAAAGAGAAAAGGGGCCAAGCTCAGATTTTCATCGCAAGCTGTTCCTGCCCTCCCGCCGAGGCGGCCGCTGGCCTTCCCGGTGTTCCGCGCGGCCCGGGTTCGCGCCGCCGGCCTGTCGCCAGCCCGATGCTGGCGAGGAACCGCGAATCGCCCAGTGCTTGCCCCGATCCGGGGCCATGCGGATGTCGTCGATCGCATCGGCGTCCGGTTCCGCGCGCAACAACGCGCGGTAGGCCGCCAGACGCAGGGACGCGGTGCCGTCCAGCGCGGAATACAGCGGATGAGGTGCCGGCAGCAGATGCACATGGTTGGTCATTTTGCAGCGCGCAGGCGCTGGCCTTGGGGGCTTCGCCCAGCCAATGGCGATACGTGTGGCAGTCGTCCTCGGCAAAAGCGCGCCTCGCGTTTGTGGCCGCGCTGGACTATATGCAGCGGGAATCCGGCAAGATGCATGCGGGGACGGCGGGGCATGGGCCGGAGTCTAGCGAATTAATCGAGCCTCGGCCGCAACTTGAACGGGGCATCGCCATCGAACGGCCGCCGTGTCGCCATCGCCGACTTTCAACGACTACATGAATTTGATTCGATCCTGCTCCCTTTTCTTTCTTTTCTTTGCAGGAAATGGCACTACTGCTTGACGAGATTCACCCCGGCGAAATTCTCCTTGAGGATTTCATGAAACCGTTAGGGATCACGGCCCGGCAACTGGCCGCTGATATTGACGTTTCACCCAGCCGTATTAGTGAACATGTACACGGCTCGCGCCCTATTACCGCTGATACCGCGTTACGTCTCGGCCTGTTTTTCAGGATGGATCCGCGTTTCTGGCTCAATCTACAAAGCGAGTACGATATGCGGATGATAATGCGCAATCTGGCTGATAAGATTGCACCCCGCATCCGGGTGTTCCAGCAGC
>JANMTA010000304.1:0-2500 GCA_031389965.1 Betaproteobacteria bacterium | reverse complement strand
CCGCCCGGTTCCTCCATCATCGCCGCGGCGACGTCGCAGGAGGCGATGATGGAATACTGCGGCGAGGTCGAGGTGTGCATCAGGTAGGCCTCGTTGAACACGTCGCGGTCGAGCTTGTTGTTCTCGGCGTCCTGCACCAGGATCTGCGAGGCCTGTGAAAGGCCGGCCAGCAGCTTGTGGGTGGACTGCGTGGAGAAGATCATGGATTCCTTGCAGCGCGGCCGGTCGGCGCCGATGGCGTGGTAGTCGCCGTAGAAATCATGGAAGGCGGCGTGCGGCAGCCAGGCTTCGTCGAAATGCAGAGTGTCGATCTTGCCGTCGAGCTCCTCCTTGATGTCCTCGACGTTGTAGAGGATGCCGTCGTAGGTGCTCTGGGTGATGGTCAGCACCCGCGGCTTGCCCTTGACCTGGCTGGCGAAGGGATGGGCGGCGATCTTCTTCTTGATGTTCTTCCAGGAAAACTCTTCCTTCGGGATCGGGCCGATGATGCCGTAGTTGTTGCGCGTCGGCATCAGGAACACCGGAATCGCGCCCGTCATCATGATGGCGTGGAGGATCGACTTGTGGCAATTGCGGTCGACGATGACGACGTCGCCCGGCGCCACCGTGGAATGCCAGACGATCTTGTTCGAGGTCGAGGTGCCGTTGGTGACGAAAAACAAATGGTCGGCGTTGAAGATGCGCGCCGCGTTGCGTTCCGACGCGGCCACCGGGCCGGTATGGTCGAGCAGCTGGCCGAGTTCCTCGACCGCGTTGCAGACGTCGGCGCGCAGCATGTTCTCGCCGAAGAACTGGTGGAACATCTGGCCCACCGGACTTTTCAGGAAGGCGACGCCGCCCGAGTGCCCGGGGCAGTGCCAGGAATAGGAGCCGTCGGCGGCGTAATGCACCAGGGCGCGGAAAAAGGGCGGCGGCAGCGAATCCATATAGGCCTTGGCCTCGCGCACCACATGGCGGGCGATGAATTCCGGCGTGTCCTCGTACATGTGGATGAAGCCGTGCAGTTCGCGCAGGATGTCGTTCGGAATGTGGCGGCTGGTGCGCGTTTCGCCATGCAGGAAGATCGGGATCTCGGCGTTCTTGTAGCGGATTTCCTCGACGAATTTGCGCAGGTTGAGCACGGCGGGATCGAGTTCGGGGCCGGGCGTGAATTCCTCGTCGTCGATCGAGAGGATGAAGGCCGAGGCGCGGCTCTGCTGCTGGGCGAAGGAACTCAGGTCGCCGTAGCTGGTGACGCCCAGCACGTCCATGCCCTCCGCCTTGATCGCTTCGGCAAGGGCGCGGATGCCGAGGCCGGAAGCGTTCTCGGAGCGGAAGTCCTCGTCGATGATGATGATCGGGAAATGAAAACGCACAGCCGTATCCTTCGCTCTAGATCTTGGGCAGGGTGACGCCGACCTGCCCCTGGTACTTGCCGCCGCGATCCTTGTAGGAGGTCTCGCAGACTTCATCGGCTTCGAAGAACAGCACCTGGGCGCAGCCTTCGCCGGCGTAGATCTTGGCCGGCAGCGGCGTCGTGTTGGAAAATTCCAGCGTCACGTAGCCTTCCCATTCCGGCTCGAAGGGCGTTACGTTGACGATGATGCCGCAGCGCGCGTAGGTGCTCTTGCCGAGACACACGGTCAAGACGTTGCGCGGAATGCGGAAATATTCCAGGGTGCGCGCCAGGGCGAAGGAGTTGGGCGGAATGATGCAATGGTCGCCGTCCATTTCGACGAATGAATTCGGATCGAAATTCTTCGGGTCGACGATGGTCGAGTAGATGTTGGTAAACACCCGGAATTCGCGCGAGCAGCGAATGTCATAGCCGTAGCTCGATGTGCCGTAGGAGACGATCTTGCGGCCGTCGATCTCGCGCACCATCTCGGGCTCGAAGGGTTCGATCATTCCATGCTGGGCCGCCATGCGGCGGATCCACTTGTCACACTTGATGGTCATGGTTCATCCGGGGGGAATGGGATTCAAGGGGCCGCAGTATACGACTTGCGGGGGTTTAGCACAGCAGCCCGGCCAACCGGGCGATCCCGGTCTGCGGACGGCGGCGCGCAATGGCCACAAGCGGAGCGCCTGCAGCGTGGTGCGCCAGGCTTTCCAGCGTGGCATCGAGCGAAACAGTGGAATCCGGCGTTTCATTGACCACGATCGCCGTAACGACAGCGCCGACTCTTTCCAGAGCGACCAGCGCGGTCAGCGCATGACTCAGGCTGCCCAGGTAGCTGCCCGCCACGAGAACGCAGGGCAGGCCACTGGCGGCGATCCAGTCGCGCACGGTATGACGGTTGTCCAGCGGTGCCATGACGCCGCCGACGCCTTCGATCAGCAGCGGCCGATCCGGTCCGGCGATGGCGCGGCGCGAAAACGCCACCAGTTCCTCGAAATCTATCCGGCGCCCTTCCTGCGCCGCCGCCATATCCGGCGACAGCGGCGCCACAAAGCGCCAGGGCGCAATCGCATCCAGTTCGGCAGCACTCACTTCGCGCCCCAGCGCCGCCAGAAGCTG
>JANMTA010000044.1:0-3237 GCA_031389965.1 Betaproteobacteria bacterium | reverse complement strand
GGCAAGCTCTATGTGGCCGGCACACCGGGCGAACGCTACGCCATCGAACTCAAGAGCAGGCAGGGCGAGCGCGTGCTGACCGTGCTCTCGGTCGATGGCGTCAATGTGCTTACCGGGCAGACAGCCGCCACGCTGCAATCGGGCTACGTGATCGACAGCTGGCAAAGCTACGCGATCAATGGCTGGCGCAAGAGCATGGACGACGTCGCCCAGTTCGTGTTTACGGCGCTGCCCGACAGCTACGCCGCACGCACCGGCCGGCCGGGCAATGTCGGCGTGATCGGCGTTGCCGTGTATCGCGAAAAAGCCGTGCCCTCGCAGCCGATTGCGCTGGCGCCGCAACCGGCTTCACCTTGGCGCGGCGAATCGCGCGCGCAGGCCGGCGACGAATCGGCGGCCGCTCCGATGGCCAAAAAGGCGGAAAACGAGGCGAGCAGCGATCGGTCGGCCGCTGCCGGCGCACTTGGTGATCAACGCGGTGAGCAGCGCGCCGAACGTCGTGCCGATCGCCAGGAATCCCTTGCGGAACGCGAGTCGAAGGCCATGAAGCTCGGCACCGGCCACGGCCAGCGCGAGCATTCGCCGACGCGCTACACCGAGTTCGTGCGCCAGAACGACACGCCCGACGAAATCGTCACCATTTATTACGATTCGCGCGCCAACCTGATTGCCCGTGGCATTATCCGCGCGCCGCGCCTTGCCGAGCCATCGCCGTTTCCGGGCAGCAGCGGCTTCGTTCCGGACCCGCGAGGGTAGTAGACGGTCGTTCCAAGAAGGTGCTGACCAAGTCCAAATTCGTCATTCCGGCGAATGCCGGAATCCAGAAGAATCATGGCACTGGACACCGGCGTTCGCCGGTGTGACGAACATCCCTACACCAGCCCGGTCATCAACTGCACCATCACCGTGTCGCCGGCGCCGACTTTGTCGCGCTCGTGTTCGAGCACGATGAAACAGTCGGCGTCGGCCATCGAGCGCAGCACGCCGGAGCCTTGCGCGCCGGTGGGGCGCACGCACCATTCGCCGTTTTCCTGGAACAGGATGCCGCGCTGGAGCTCGGTGCGGCCGCGGCCTTTCTTGATCGGCTCGACACAACGCGCGGGGAAGGCAGGGACGGGCTTGACCGGATCGACGCCGGCCAGCTTGAGGATGGCCGGCTGCACGAACTGGTAGAAGGTCACCATCACCGCCACCGGGTTGCCTGGCAGGCCGAACAGCCAGGCGCCTGGACGCTCGGCGCCATCGGGTTGAATGCGGCCGAAGGCCATCGGCCGGCCGGGTTTCATGGCGATTTTCCAGAAAGCCACTTCGCCGAGTTGGGCCATCAGTTGCTTGATGAAATCGGCTTCGCCAACCGAAACGCCGCCGCTGGTGATGATCGCGTCGCTGCAGGCGGCGGCCTCGCGGAAGGCCGCTTCCAGCGCGGCCGGATCGTCCCTGACCACGCCCATGTCGATGACCTCGCAACCGAGTCGCGTCAGCATTCCCCACAGCGTGTAGCGGTTGCTGTCATACACGGCGCCTTCGGTGAGTGGCGCGCCGATGGAGCGCAATTCGTCGCCGGTGGAGAACAGCGCGACGCGCACCCGGCGGCGCACCGAGACTTCGCCGATGCCAAGCGAGGCGATGATGCCGATCTCGGCCGGGCGCAGCTTGCGGCCGGCCGGGATCGCGGGTTTCCCAGCTTGCAAATCTTCGCCGGCGCGGCGGGTGTTCTGCTCGCGGCGCTGGCCGGGCGGGATGATCACGGCATCACCCTCGACCCGCGCCACTTCCTGGATCACCACGCAATCCACGTCCTGCGGCAGGACGCCGCCGGTCATGATCCTCACCGTCTCGCCGGCGCCGACTTTTCCGTCGAAGGCACGGCCGGCGAAGGCGGTGCCGATATTCTTCAGGCGCGTCTCGCCGTTTGCCGCAAGGTCGTCGAAGCGTAGTGCCCAGCCGTCCATCGCCGAGTTGTCGTGGCTGGGGACATCGATCGGCGAGATGACGGCATCACTCAACACGCGATCCAGTGCCTGGCGCACAAAAACGCGCTCGTGACCTGTTACCGGATTCAGCAGGCCGAGAATCAGCTCGCGGGCGCGATCGGCATGCAGCGAGTTCGGGTCGTAGTCGTCGGCGCAGGAAAGGGCTTGGAGTATGGAAGTCATGATGTGGAGGCGAACTGCTAAATCTGGCGAGGGGCGGTGATCAGCCGCCGATGTAGGACATTTCTATCTTGCTGCCGGGCAGGGGGGTGGCCGCGGTGCGGATCTCGGAATAGCGGTCGTCGCGGCCGCGCCAGACCGCGGCGATTTCGCGGCGCAGCGCCTCGTCGCCGGCGCCGTGGCGCAGGAGGGCGCGCAGGTCGTGGCCGGACTGGGCGAAGAGGCAGGTGTAGAGCTGGCCTTCGGTGGACAGGCGGATGCGCGTGCAGGTCGAGCAGAAAGCCTGGGTCACCGAGGAAATCACGCCGATCTCGCCGCCGCCGTCGGTGTAGCGCCAGCGCCCGGCGACTTCGCCGGGATAGTTGGCGCCGATCGCCTCGAGCGCAAATTCTTCGCTGATCCTGGCGATGACCTCGGCCGAGGGCAGCACCTCGTCCATGCGCCAGCCGTTCGAACTGCCGACGTCCATGTATTCGATGAAGCGCAGGATGTGTCCGCTGTGGCGGAAGTGGCGCGCCAGCGGCAGGATCTGGTCGTCGTTGCTGCCGCGCTTGACCACGCAGTTGATCTTGATCGGCGCGAGGCCGACCTCCGCCGCGGCGGCGATGCCGTCGAGCACGTCGCCGACGGCGAAATCGACGTCGTTCATGCGCTTGAACACGGCGTCGTCGATGCCGTCGAGGCTGACCGTGACGCGGTTGAGCCCGGCATCCTTGAGCGCCTGCGCCTTTTTGCGCAGCAGCGAACCGTTGGTGGTCAGCGTAATCTCGACTGGCAGCTTCGCCAGTTGTTCGATCAGGTTCTCGATGTGGCGGCGCAGGAGCGGCTCGCCGCCGGTGAGGCGGATTTTTTCGACGCCCTGCTCGACGAAAATGCGGGCGACGCGGACGATTTCCTCGAAGGAGAGCAACTGTGCGCGCGGCAGGAAGGCGTAGTCATCGTCGAACACCTCCTTCGGCATGCAATACACACAGCGAAAATTGCAGCGGTCGGTGACCGAAATGCGCAAGTCGCGCACGCGCCGCTGGCGCAGGTCGACCAGTTCGCCCTCGGGCGGCGCGACGAGGTCGCGGCCCGGCGGCAG
>JANMTA010000276.1:0-3533 GCA_031389965.1 Betaproteobacteria bacterium | reverse complement strand
CCGCGCTGGCGCAATCCGCGCCAGAGCATGCCGGCATTGAAGCACGAGGCGAGGCCGATCGACAGGGCGAGGCCGGCATGCTTGAGCGAGCCGATGAAGGCGAAGTTCATCAATTGCGTCAGGGCCAGCGTGATGAGGGCGATCTTTACCGGCGTGCGGATGTCCTGCCTGGCATAAAAGCCGGGCGCCAGGACCTTGACCAGGATCAGACCGCTCAGGCCTATCGAATACGCTACCAGCGCCTCCCGCGTGCGTAGCACGTCGGCGGCGGAAAACGCGCCGTATTGGAAAAGAGTCGACAGCAAGGGAACCGCCAGCATCGCCAGCGCCAGCGATGCAGGCAAGGTCAGCATCAGGGTCAGGCGCAAGCCCCAGTCGAGCAATGCCGAAAACTCCTCGCTCTTTCGGTTGGCGTGGCTCTTGGCGAGGCTGGGCAGGAGAATCGTGCCGAGTGCTGCGCCGAGCAAGCCGGCCGGGAATTCCATGAGCCGGTCGGCATAGTAGAGCCAGGAGACGCTGCCGCTTTCGAGGAAGGAGGCGAAGACAGTGTTGATCAGCAGGCTGATCTGCGCCACGGAAACTCCCAGCACGGCCGGCGCCATGAGTTTGAGCACACGCCGCACGCCTTCGTCGCGCCAGACTGGGTCGAAGCGCGGCAGCATGCCGATCTTCGCCAGGGCAGGCAGTTGGATTGCCAGTTGCAGAACGCCGCCCAGAAGCACCGCCCAGGCCAGTGCCAGCACCGGCGGATCGAACCAGGGCGCGGCGAACAGCGCCATGCCGATGAACGACAGGTTCAGCAGCACCGGTGTGAAGGCGGGCAGGGCAAAACGGCTCCACGTGTTGAGGATGCCCGCGGCCAGCGCGACGAGTGACATGAACAGGATATAGGGGAAGGTGATCCGGGTCAGTTCCACGGTCAGTTGGAACTTGTCGGCGTCGGCGCTGAAACCCGGCGCAGTCAACGCGATCAGCAAGGGCGCGGCGACCGCGCCCAGCGCGCTGACAACGGTGAGGGCGAGGAAAAGTATGCTAGCGACGCGATCGACCAGGGTCTTTGTCTCGTGTTCTCCACGGCGATTGCGGTATTCGGCGAGGATCGGGACGAAGGCCTGCGAAAATGCCCCCTCGGCAAACAGGCGGCGCAGCAGGTTGGGCAGGCGAAAGGCAACGAAGAAGGCGTCCGTCATCATGCCGGCGCCGAAGGTGCGGGCGATCACGAAGTCGCGAACAAAGCCCAGGATGCGGGATAGCAGGGTCATCCCGCTGACGGTGACCAGGGCTCGGAGCAGATTCATGCCGGTATGGTATCCGGGATGTCACCGGCAGAAGCCGCTTGCAATAGGAGGAAGACCCCCCTATAATCGCGCGCTTTCCCAAGATCTACCGGATATCGACATGGCCAATACCGTCCAAGCCCGCAAACGTGCCCGTCAAGCGACCGAACAGCGCGCTCACAACATGAGCCTGCGTTCGACGTTGCGCACGGCAATCAAGAAGGTACGCAAGGCGATTGATGCCGGCGACAAGAGCGCTGCACAGGCCGTCTTCAAGGAGTCGCAGCCTGTTATCGACTCGATCGCCGACAAGAACATCGTGCACAAGAACCTTGCTGCGCGTCAGAAGAGCCGTCTCTCTGCGGCGATCAAGGCACTCTAAATAAACACTGGCGCCAAGGCGCCGCGGACAAGAAGGCTGTTCCCTTGCGGGGGGCAGCCTTTTTTCATGTGCGCCCGGCACGGGCGCACTCAGGGGCGCGGTCAAGTTTGACCGCCCCCTATCCCGATTGGTGCGCCCGAACGGCTTGCGCTGAAGCGCCTTTTGGCGGCAAAAATTCCTTTGCCGAGCTGCCGAAATACCACCATCCGCATAATGTATATTGAAATGTTGTGCTAAATTAGATAAATAGCTTGAGTTTGCCGAAGTCACTGCATATACTCAGGCAATTTCATTGAAGTGAAAGGGGTTTTATGCAATCCCATCAATTCATAAAATACGCATTCCGGATCCGGACCCGGCAGGGAGTGGTCGTCGATAATCTGATGATCCATGGCTGCGATGAATTCGACGCCCAGCGCAAGCTGCGTCAGGTCTACCACAACTGCCAGATCATCGACTGTGTTTGCCATCACGGCAGCGTTCGCGTGCCGGTGGCCAGCTTCGAGGAAGTCGCAAACCTGATTGTTCGCTGAGCTTCTGCCCGGCTTCAGCCGGGTTCAGCCTGCCAGGCCTTATGCGGTGTCGTCAGATGAATCGCGCCGCTTGCAATTCCCCCATTAACGCCAGATAGTCCTGCGCTCCCCTGCTCGTCGGGTTGTGGGCAAAGATGTCGAGGCTCAGCGCAGGCGCTTCGGCGATCGCCACGTTTTCCGAGATGACTGTTTCGCACAGTTCGGCGCCGAACTGCTGGCGCAGACGCTCCTGGATGACGAAGCTCATCTTGCGGCGGCGATCAAACCGTGTCAGCAGGTAACGGCGTTCGATGCGCCTCTTGAGTACGGGTTCCAGGGCCTTCAGGGTGTGTTCGATCTGCAAAGCCCCACGCAATGAGAGATAGTCTGATGACACGGGAATCAGTATCCGGTCAGAGGCGAAGATCGCGTTGAGGGAGAGAACGCCCAGAAACGGGCAGCAGTCGATCATGGCGGTATCTTCGCCGCCGGAGGCTTCAAGCGCCTGCAAGCCGGCGTTGAGCCGGTTGAGAATGGCCGGCCCCTTGCCGAATATGGAGTCGACCTTGATCAGTTCCGCGTGTGCGGGAACCAGGCGGCCTACCCCTTCCCAGCTTACGGCCAGTTCCTCAAGCGGCCGGTTGTCCTGATACAGGGCGAATACACTGTCGTGCGCTTCACCCAGCGCCTTGCCATGGATGGCTGACAAGTGCGCTTGTGGATCGAGGTCGACCAACAGCGTAGGCGCGGAATCCCGGGCCAGCGCCGCGGCGAGATTGAGTGCCGTGGTCGTTTTGCCGACTCCGCCTTTCTGGTTGAATACCGCCATCCTCACTGCCGTATCCTTCGCTGTTGTACTCTGTACAGGGGCAAATTTTTCACTTAGTATAGAGGCGTTTATCAAGCACGGCGGCCGCGTTGCTCTTCGGCCGCCGTATGTTTTTTTGCGTGGAGCTTTTAGTTGCGGTCGCGGTGCTTAACGCCGATAAGGCCGGCATTACCCTACACTGAAACTATGTTTTCGCGGAGTGCATTCATGCCGCATCTGATGAATACCTACGGGCGGCTACCGGTCGCCTTTACCCATGGACAGGGCTGCCGGCTGTTCGACGAGCAGGGCAAGTCCTACCTCGATGCCCTGGCCGGAATAGCGGTCAATACGCTGGGCCACAATCATCCTCGACTGGTGAAGGCACTGAACGAGCAGGTCGGCCGCCTCATGCATGTGTCGAACCTGTATCGCATCAGAGAGGCCGAAGCGGCTTCCGATCGTCTAGCCGCACTGTCCGCCATGGACGAGGTGTTCTTCTGCAACTCGGGTTGCGAGGCCAACGAAGCCGCGATCAAGCTGGCACGCATGTA
>JANMTA010000043.1:0-20788 GCA_031389965.1 Betaproteobacteria bacterium | reverse complement strand
CGCGCCACGTTCTTCAATGGGAATCTGCGCACCCGAAGCGCAGGCGAAATCGATGGTCGACAGGGGTGCCGCCACATAGAACGGCACGCCATGCGCGCGCGCGGCGAGCGCCTTGAGATAGGTGCCGACCTTGTTCGCCGTATCGCCGTTGGCGGCAATGCGATCGGCGCCGACGATCACCAGATCGACCTTGCCCTGCATCAGCAGCAGGCCCGCGGCGTTGTCGGCGATCAGCGTGTGCGGCACGCCGGCCTCGGCGAGTTCCCAGGCGGTGAGCAGCCCCTGATTGCGCGGCCGGGTTTCGGACACCCAGACGTGCACCGGCACACCTGCAGTGTGCGCGGCATACACCGGAGCCAGTGCCGTGCCGTGTTCGACGGTGGCCAGCCTTCCTGCATTGCAGTGTGTCATGACGTTGATCGTGTCATTGCCATTCCACTTTGCGCGCAGCAAGGGCACACCGTGCATTCCGATTGCAGCATTCGCGGCTTTGTCTTCGGTGGCAATGGCCCGCGCTTCGCTCCATGCCAGGTCGCGCCGTGTCGCCGGCGCCAGCGCGGTGCGTCCCTCCGGGAACTTTTGCAGCACGCGCTTCATGCGCGCCAGCGCCCAGTGCAGATTGACCGCGGTCGGCCGCGTCGCGGCGAGGGTTTCGATGACGTGGCCGAGGCGTGCATCGCTTGCCTCATCGACCAGTCCGAGCGCCACACCATAGGCGGCGGTGGCGCCGATCAGCGGCGCGCCGCGCACCTGCATGACGCGAATCGCGCGGGCGACATCTTCGAGTGTTGTCAGACGCAGCATCACGGCTTCGCGCGGCAAACGCGTCTGATCGAGGATCAGAAGGCCGTCACCGTCCTCGATCAGCGTTGGCCAGCGCGTTGACACCGGGGTCAGCTCAGCTTGCCGTGGCAGTGCTTGTACTTCTTGCCGCTGCCGCAAGGACAGGGATCGTTGCGGCCGACCTTGGGCGTGTGGCGTTCGACCGGCTGCGCCGGCTTGGGCGCGGCCGCGCCCAGCGCTTCGTCGTAGTCGGCATGGTGGTACTGCACGTTCTCGAGTTGCGGCGGCGCTTCGACCTCCTCGATCTGCTCCTCGCTACGCACTTCGACGGTGAGCAGGAGCTTGGAGACTTCGCTGCGCACGGTCTGCAGCAAACCTTCGAAGAGTTCGAAGGCCTCGCGCTTGTATTCCTGCTTCGGGTTCTTCTGCGCATAGCCGCGCAGATGAATGCCCTGGCGCAGGTGATCCAGCGCGGAAAGGTGCTCGCGCCAGTGGGTATCGAGGCTTTGCAGCATGACATTGCGTTCGAAGCCCGACCACGCGGCGGCATCGACAGCCGTGGTCTTTTCGGTGTAAGCGGCGTCGCCGGCATCGAGCAGGCGCTTCAGGATATCGTCGTCGCCGAGCTGCGGCTCGGCCTTGATCCACTCGCCAACCGGCAGCTTGAGATGCAGCTCGGCCGCCAGCGCGGTTTCCAGGCCACTGACATCCCACTGCTCCTCGACGCTTTCGGCCGGGATATAGAGACGAAAGGTATCGTGGATCTGCCCCTGGCGCATGGCCGTGATGGTCTCGGCAATGTCATCGCTGTCGAGCAGCTCGTTGCGCTGCTGGTAGATCACCTTGCGCTGGTCGTTGGAAACGTCGTCGTATTCGAGCAGTTGCTTGCGGATGTCGAAGTTGCGCTGCTCGACCTTGCGCTGCGCCGATTCGAGCGACCGGCTGACCAGCGGATGCTCGATCGCCTCGCCCTCGGGCATCTTGAGGCGCACCATGATGGAGTTGAGGCGTTCGCCGGCGAAGATCTTGAGCAGCGAGTCATCCAGCGCCAGATAGAAGCGCGATGAGCCCGGATCACCCTGGCGTCCGGAACGGCCGCGCAACTGATTGTCGATGCGGCGCGACTCGTGGCGCTCGGAACCGATGATGTGCAGGCCGCCGGCAGCCAGCACCTGGTCATGCAGCTTCTGCCACTCGGCCTTGAGCGCGTCGGTGCGGCTGGCCTTCTCTTCCACGCTCAGGGATTCGTCGTCGCGGATGGCGTTGGTCGGCTTCTCGATGTTGCCGCCGAGTACGATGTCGGTGCCGCGGCCGGCCATGTTGGTGGCGATGGTGATCATGCCGGGACGTCCGGCCTCGGCCACGATCTCGGCTTCACGCGCGTGCTGCTTGGCGTTGAGTACCTGGTGCGGCAGCTTTTCCTTCTGCAACAGGTCGGAGAGCAGCTCGGAATTCTCGATCGACGTGGTGCCCACCAGCACCGGCTGGCCGCGGCCGTGACAGGCGCGGATGTCGGCGATGATTGCCGTGTATTTTTCCGGCGCGGTGCGGTAGATCTGGTCGTTCTCGTCCTTGCGGATCATCGGCCGGTTGGTCGGTATCACCACCGTTTCCAGGGCGTAGATCTGATGGAACTCGTAGGCTTCGGTATCCGCCGTGCCGGTCATGCCGGCGAGCTTGCCGTACATGCGAAAATAGTTCTGGAAGGTGATCGAGGCCAGGGTCTGGTTCTCGGCCTGGATAGCGACGCCTTCCTTGGCTTCGACCGCCTGATGCAGGCCGTCCGACCAGCGCCGGCCGGCCATCAGGCGGCCGGTGAATTCGTCGACGATGACCACTTCGCCCTCCTGCACCACGTACTGCTGATCGCGATGGTAGAGGTTGTGCGCGCGCAGGGCGGCGTAAAGATGGTGGATGAGCAGGATGTTGGCCGGCTCGTACAAACTGCTGCCCTCGGCCAGCAGCCCTACGCGTGCCAGAATCTCCTCGGCCTTTTCGTGACCGGCTTCGGTCAGCAGCACCTGGTGCGATTTGAGATCGACCGTGTAATCCCCGGTATCGACCTCGCCCTCGCTCTTCGCCGCTTCGCCCTTGGTCAAGAGCGGCGGCACCGCATTCATGCGCACATACAGTTCGGTGTGGTCTTCGGCCTGGCCCGAAATGATCAAGGGCGTCCTTGCCTCGTCGATCAGGATCGAGTCCACTTCGTCGACGATGGCATAGGAGAGGCCGCGCTGCACCCGCTCATCGGCCGCATACACCATGTTGTCGCGCAGATAGTCGAAACCGAATTCGTTGTTGGTGCCGTAGGTGATGTCCGCGGCATAGGCGGTCTGTTTCTCGTCGTGCGGCATTTGCGAAAGATTGATGCCGACCGAAAGACCGAGAAAACGGTAGATGCGCCCCATCCACTCGGCGTCGCGCCTTGCCAGGTAATCATTGACGGTAATCAGATGCACGCCCTTGCCGGGAATCGCATTCAGATACACGGCCAGCGTCGCCGTCAGGGTCTTGCCTTCGCCGGTGCGCATTTCGGCGATCTTGCCGTAATGCAAAACCATGCCGCCGACCAGCTGCATGTCGAAATGGCGCATGCCCAGCACGCGGCGGCTGGCCTCGCGTACCACGGCGAAGGCCTCCGGCAGCAAGTCATCCAGCGCTTCGCCCTTGTCATGACGGCTGCGGAACTCATCGGTCTTGGCCCGCAGGGCCTCGTCCGAGAGCTTCGAAGTGGCGGCTTCAAGCGCGTTGATGCGAGTGACTGTCTGGGAATACTGCTTGATCAGCCGCTCATTGCGGCTGCCGAAAATCTTCTTGAGTAGGCCGGTGATCATGGGGTACGCAGCCGCAAATCGGCCGGGAAAAGCAAAGCGGCGATTTTAGCATGCGGGGAGGGCTCGCCTCCCGAAACACTCAGCGGCTCATTGGCGATGCGCGACTTGCTTCTGGCCCGCCTGCGCCATGCGCAGGAAGCGATCCGGGTTCTGCGCCAGACCGCGAATGCGGACTTCGAAATGCAGGTGCGGCCCGGTGGAACGCCCGGTGGAACCCACTTCGGCAATTTTCTGGCCGCGTTTGACCAGCTGTCCCACCTTGACCATGATTTGCGACGCATGGGCGTAACGCGTGGTCAAGTCCTTGCCGTGATCAATCTCCACCAGATTGCCGTATTGCGGATGGCGCTCCGCGCTGATGACGACTCCGGCCGCCGCTGCGCCGATGCTGGTACCGGGCGTTGCCACAAAATCCACGCCCTCGTGCAGCGCCCGCTCGCCGGTAAAGGGATCGACCCGCCAACCATAGGTTGAAGCATTCCATTGCGCTTCGACCGGCAGGCTGGTGGGCAGCAGACTCTTCCTGATCCTGTCCTCGAGCAACTGGGATTCGATCATGGAGATCGCGTCGGATTTCGCTTCGACCTGGTGCGCCAGTGCGTCCACCGCGCGCTGCAGTTCCGTGGCGGACATCGCCGCGGGGAGCAGCAGCGGACCGCCGCGGCCTCCTGATTTGGTTTCGAATGCCTTCAGGTCCTGGGGCTTGACCCCCGCCATGCCCGCCAGGCGCTCGCCAATGGTGTCAAGGCGCAGCAACTGCGCCTGCATCTCGCCGAGTTTGACCGCCATGGCGTTGAGGTTTTCACGGACGAAGTCCTTGGAACGCTGGGTTTCTTCAGCATTCATCACGCGCAGCAAATCCTGCAGGAAAGGCAGGCGGATTTCCGCAGCGTGGCGGACGGTGACATAGGAAAAAAACGACGACAACACAAGGACCGAGCCAAACATGGCCCCCGCGAAAAGAATTGCATGGCCCCAGGTCAGGGTAATGCTTCTTGCGGTTGCCAGCCGGTCAGAGACGAGAATAATATGCATCCCTTCCCTCCCCTCAGGTTCGTTTCAGTGTCGGCATGACGATCAGCCACCACTGAAACTTCATTTTCGATGACATCGCGCAGCCTCCAGGAACATCTTGCCTCCGGTGACAGCATGGCGCGGCTTGCAGCCCACGCCCAACGTCTGCTCCAATTCCAGCGTCTGCTGGAAGCTGCGCTGCCGGCGGCGCTGAAGCCGTATGCCCGGGTAGCCAACTTCCGTCTGGGGAAACTTCTTATCCACGCCGAGAACGGCGCGGTCGCGGCGAAGATCCGTCAGTTCGGACCCAGTCTCGCCAACGAGTTATGTTACAAGGACGTGAAGGTTACTCAAATCGAGGTCCGAGTGCAAGCCCGAAACCCCTCCCCTCCCCAGTCTCCGCACAAAAGACCCGACCTGCCTGGACCTAAACAGAAGCAAGGACTCACTGCATTAGCCCGCGACCTGCCTTTGGAGTCTCCCCTCAAGGGTCCCCTGGAGCGCCTGTTGCGCAGTATCAAAGAATAATCAGACGCTCGGCGGCCATCAACACGAGGACCAGCAGCGCGAAAACCAGCGCCGCCTTGGCAACGCGGGTTGACAGAACGAGATAGCGCCGGTCACGGGTAAACAACCAGGCGACGAGTGCGCTGCCAATGGTGATCGCGGTGAGTATGCCGACGATCCTGAGCAGGAGCACGAAGAACGCCTAGGCCAGTTGCGGGTAAAGCCGGGCGATGGTCCCCGGCGCTTCGTCGGCACGCTGGAAACTGGCAAATTCCCAGGCGGAGGCATCGGCCAGTAGCGCGCGCAGCAGCAGGTTGTTCAGCGCATGGCCCGACTTGTGGGCCGCAAAGGCCCCGAGCAGGGGATGGCCAGCGAGGTAGAGATCGCCGATGGCATCGAGGATCTTGTGCTTGACGAACTCGTCGGCGTAACGCAGGCCGTCACTGTTCAGAACCCGGTATTCGTCCATCACGATGGCGTTTTCCAGGCTGCCACCCAATGCAAGACCCTGATCGCGCAGGGTTTCCACGTCCTGCATGAAGCCGAAGGTGCGCGCCCGCGCCACTTCACGCAAGTAGGATTGATCGGCAAAATCAATGCGCGCGCGCGAGCCGGCGCGATCCACCGCCGGGTGGTTGAAAGCAATCGAGAAGTCGAGGCTGAAGCCGTCGTAGGGCGACAGCTTCGCCCATTTGTCGCCGTCTTTCACTTCCACGGTCTTCAGCACACGGATGAATTTCTTCGCGGCGTTCTGCTCCTCGATGCCCGCCGACTGCAGCAGGAACACGAAGGGCGCTGCCGAACCGTCCATGATCGGCAGTTCGGCCGCGTCGACATCAATATAGATGTTATCGATGCCGAGCCCGGCCAGCGCCGACATCAGGTGCTCGACGGTGGCAACCTTGACTCCGTCCTGTTCCAGGCAGGACGCCAGCCGGGTATCGCCGACGCCGAAAGGGTCCGCCTTGAGGTCGACCGGCGGGTTCAGGTCGACGCGACGAAACACAACCCCCGTGTTCGGCTGCGCCGGCCGCAGCATGAGCGTTACCTTGGCCCCGGAGTGGAGACCGACGCCGGTAGCCTTGACGACTGATTTCAGGGTGCGCTGACGAAGCATGGTGTGGGCAAATGGTGCGGAGCGGAAATTTTACCACGCAAGCCCGGCCAGGCGGGAGGAGGCCCCGCCTGACCGGTTGCGGAAGCCGGACCTTCAGTCCTGCTGGCGTCGCAAAAAGGCCGGAATATCGTACTTGTCCACTCCGGAGGCCGCCATTGCGTCCGCCTGTGCGTTGCGCGGGGTGGAACCGCGGCCGCTGCTGGTGACGCTGGAGAGATCGATCGGCCCCTGGCCGATGCCGGCATCGAACACCTGGAGATTGTCCGTCCCGGTACGCAGGCCCAGGGTTTCGACCACGCGCATGGCCGGTTTGGCGCCCTCGCGCGCGACCGCGAGACCCAGGCCGGTGGCGACCACGGTGACCCGCAACTGGTCTTCCATGCCTTCGTCGAACACGGTGCCGCAGATCACGGTGGCCTCGGGCGCGGTGTATTGGCGGATGGTCTTCATCACCTCCTTGTACTCCTTGAGCCCGAGAGTACTGCTGGCGGTGATGTTGACCAGCACGCCGCGCGCGCCGGACAGTTCGATGCCCTCCAGCAGCGGACTGGCCACCGCCTCCTCGGCGGCGACGCGGGCCCGATCGACCCCGGCGGCAACCGCGGAACCCATCATGGCCTTGCCCATCTCGCCCATCACGGTACGCACGTCTTCGAAGTCGACGTTGACCAGGCCCGGCACGTTGATGATCTCAGCGATGCCGCCCACCGCATTGCGCAACACGTTGTCGGCGGTCTTGAAGGCTTCGAGATAGCTGATTTCCTCGCCGAGCACTTCCTCGAGCTTCTCGTTGAGGATCACGATCAGCGAATCGACATGGCGAGAGAGCTCGGTCACGCCTTCTTCCGCCAGGCGCTTGCGCTTGCCTTCATATTCGAAAGGCTTGGTCACCACCGCCACGGTCAGGATGCCCAGTTCGCGCGCCACCTCGGCGATCACCGGACCGGCGCCGGTGCCGGTGCCGCCGCCCATACCTGCCGTGATGAAGACCATGTGCGCGCCGCGCAGCGCATCGGCGATGCGCTCGCGGTCCTGCACCGCCAGCTCGCGGGCCTTTTCCGGCTTGCCGCCGGCGCCGAGTCCCGGTCCGAGTTGCAACTTGACGTGGGCAGAGCTCTTCTTCAACGCCTGCGCGTCGGTATTGCAGCAAATGAATTCAACGCCGCCGACACCCTCGCGGATCATGTGATCGACCGCGTTGCCGCCAGCGCCACCGACACCGACGACCTTGATGACCGTCGAGCCCATCTCCGCTTCCTGTCCCGCTATTTCCTCAAGTTCAAACATTTTCGCCTCCTGAAAAGACCAACCACCTCAAAAATTTCTGGAAAACCACGCCCGCATCCGTGCCAGAACCTGCCCGAAACTCTTCGGGCTTTGCACCTTCATGCCACGGTGGCGCTGCGCCACCCCTTCCAGCAACAAACCCATCGCCGTGGAGTAGCGCGGATTGCGTACGTAATCGCGCAAATTGCCGTCGTAATGCGGCATCGACAGCTTCACGCTCGTGTGAAAAATCTCCTCGCCCAGGTCGGCCATGCCGGGCATCTGCGCCGCGCCGCCAGTGAGGACAATGCCGGCGCGCAGCAGGCGCTCCTTGCCGCTGCGGTGAAGTTCCTCCTGTACTTTCTGGAAGATCTCCTCGACGCGCGGCTGGATGAAGCCGGCCAGGGTCTGGCGCGACAGTTGGGTCGACGGCCGGTCGCCGACGCCGGGCACCTCGATCATGTCTTCCGCATTGGCCAGTTGCTGCAGCGCGACGCCGTAGCGGATCTTGATGTCCTCGGCATCCTGGGTCGAGGTGCGCAAGGCGATGGCGATGTCATTGGTCAACTGGTCGCCGGCAATCGGAATCACCGCGGTATGGCGGATCGCACCATGTACGAAAACCGCGACGTCCGTGGTGCCGCCGCCGATATCGACCAGGCAGACGCCGACATCCTTCTCGTCTTCGGTCAGCACGGCATAGCCCGAGGCCAGAGGTTGCAGCACCAGGTCGACCACTTCGAGACCGCAGCGGTGCACGCACTTGACGATGTTCTGCACCGCGGTCACCGCGCCCGTGACCAGATGCACCTTGACATCAAGCCGCCGCGCATCCATGCCGATCGGTTCCTTCACCCCATCCTGGCCATCGACGATGAACTCCTGCACCAGCGTGTGCAGAATCTGGTCATCCGCTGAAATCGATGTGGCGTTGGCCGCCTCGATGGCGCGCTCGACATCGAACTGGGTGACTTCCCTGTCGCGCACCACGGTCATGCCCATCGAGTCCTTGCTCTTTATGTGGCTGCCGGCAATCCCGGTGTAGACCTCGCGCACTTTGCAACCGGCCATCATCTCGACCTCGGCGATCGCCCGCGAGATCGAGTTCACGGTAGCCTCGATGTTGATCACCATGCCGCGCTTCAAGCCGCTGGACTCCTGGGTGCCGATGCCGAGGATGCCCAGCTTCCCTTCGGCATCGAGTTCGCCGACGATGGCAACGATCTTCGAGGTGCCGATGTCGAGACCGACGATCAGGTCGCGTTTCGTGTCTTTGCTCATGACTGTCCTGCCGCCCGCGGCCGCAATGCGAAGCCGTTGGGATAACGCATATCCACCACGCCGATGGTCTGCAGACGACTTCTGGCCGCGCCGCCCACTGCTGCATAGTGGTTTGCGAATCGGTTCAGCCTCTCTGTCAGCGGATGCCGCGACTGGTCACGGCCCAGTTCCAGCACCACGCCATCATCGAGCTTGATTTGCCAGGCCTCGCGGGCCGAAAGATGGACGGCCACCGGCTTGCGCCCGATGGCGTCGAGACTGTCACGGAACTCTTCGTAGCGGGCCAGCACACGGGGTGCCGAGCCCTCGGGGCCGGTGAAGACCGGCAGCGCTTCACGCGTTGACGCCATGAACACCTCGCCGCGCATGCTGACCAGGCGCGGTTCGCCATCCTGCGGGGTCCAGCGCGCGGCAGCGCGATGCTCCTCAAGGTTCAGTTCGATTCCGTCCGGCCAGAGACGGCGCACGGAAGCCGAACGCACCCAGGGCATGCGCTCGAATGCCGCCTGTGCCGTCTCCAGATTCACCGTGAAGAAATTTCCTGACAGGACGCCGCGCGCTGTGTATTCGATCTGCGCCCGGGAGACCTGGTCGAGCGGCGTCGCCACTACCAGCTGCCTGAGCGGAAACACCGGCAGGCGTTGCAGCGCCATGGCGCCGGCCCATGCCAGCAGCGCAGCACCGGCCAGCAGCAGCAGATCGGCCAGCAGGTTGATCAACACCGGTCGATCCCAGAAGCCATCGCCGCCGTTGCGGTCCTGCCGATTGTTGCCCTTGGAGTTGCCGCGCGCCATGGATGTGCCCCCGGCGCTACGCGCCGCCCCCCAGGGGGGCCACGCAACCGCCTTGGGGCGGCCCGGCGACAGTTGCTTAGCCACAGCCGGCCTCCTCGAGCAGCCTGACCACCAGTCGCACGAACGGTATTCCGGCCGACTTTGCCGCCATCGGCACCAGCGAGTGATCGGTCATGCCGGGCGAGGTATTCGCTTCCAGGCAGTACATGCGCCCCGCGGCATCCAGCATCAGATCCATGCGACCCCAGCCACGCCCGCCGAGTACGGCGAAGGCACGCAGCGCCAGATCGCGCATCTCGCGTTCGCGTTCATCGCCGAGGCCACTCGGAATGCGGTACTCGGTATCGTCCCGCAGGTACTTGGCATCGTAGTCATAGAACTCGGTCGCCGGGACGATGCGGATCACCGGCAAGGCCTTCAGTCCCGCCCCCCCCGGCCCCCCCTCGCGGTGGGGTGACGGGTGTTCGCCGCTGCGCGGCTCCGGGTTGTTGTCTGGCCCCGCTTTGGGGCGGCCCGGCAGAGGGGCCCCGGCGATGATGCCGACAGTAAACTCGCCTCCGCCCAGATACTGCTCGGCGATCACGCAGGAGTCGAAGCCAGCCGCCAGCTCATAGGCAGCACGCAGTTCACCCGCCCGCTTGACCTTGCTGATGCCGATGCTGGAGCCCTCGTTGGACGGCTTGACGAAAAGCGGCAGGCCGAGGCGCGCCTCGACAGCGGCAAAGTCGCTGGCGTCATCGAGCACCACGTAATCCGGCACCGGCAAACCCGTGGCCTGCCAGACCAGCTTGGAACGCCACTTGTCCATGGCCAGCGCGGAGGCCAGCACGCCGCTGCCGGTGTAGGGAATCGCCAGCAGATCGAGCGCGCCCTGCAGCGTGCCGTCTTCGCCACCCCGCCCGTGCAAGGCGATGAAGACGCGCTGGAAGCCCTCGCCATGCAGCGCTTCGAGCGGCTTATGCTGCGGATCGAAACTGTGGGCATCGACGCCACTTGAGCGCAGAGCGGCCAGCACGGCTGTCCCGCTTTTCAGCGAGACCTCGCGCTCGGCCGATTTGCCGCCCATCATCACCGCCACCTTGCCGAAATCCATCAAACTCCTTCTCTTTCCTGCCGGGACTGCCTGTCGACATCGCCCACAATGCGCACCTCGCGCACCAGGGAAATGCCGAATTTTTCCGCCACTGTTGCCTGAACCCGGCCGATTAGCATTTCTATCGCACTCGCACTCGCCCTGCCGTCTGGATTAACGATGAAATTCGCATGCTTTTCGGAAACCTGCGCGCCGTCGATCCGTGTGCCCTTGAGCCCCGCGGCTTCGATAAGTCGCGCGGCATGGTCGCCGGGGGGATTGCGGAACACCGATCCGGCATTCGGCAATTGCAGCGGCTGGGTCGCGACGCGTCGTTCCAGCAGCTCGCGCATACGTGTCTGGGCCGCTTCGGCATTGCCCGGCGGAAAGCGGAACCAGGCGCCGGCAAAGATTTCACCAGTCGAATTCTTGAGGCCGGCGTGGCGGTAGCCGATGGCAAAATCTTCCGGGCCGCGGATGATCTGCTCGCCACGACGGTTCAGCATCAGAACCCGTTCCACATAGCGCCAGGTCTCGCCGCCATGGCAGCCGGCATTCATCGCCAGCGCGCCGCCCACCGTGCCGGGAATGCCCGCCAGAAATTCGGCCTCGGCACAGCCCTGTTTGCAGGCGAAACGGGCGAGCTTGGGCGAGGCGACGCCGGCTTCGGCGAATAAGCTGCCGTCCGGCTCGCGGCGCAGGGTATTCAGTGCGCCATGAGTGAAAATGGCGGTACCGTCAAAGCCGCCATCGCGCACCAGCAGGTTGCTGCCCAGGCCCACCAGCAGCAAGGGTTCGTCGTGGCGCACGCAGCTCAGGAAGTTCGCCAAAGCCGCCAGGTCGACGGGGAAAAATGCGCGCGCCACGGCACCGCCGGCGCGCCACGAGACATGCCCGGCCATGGACTCGTTTTCCCTCAGGATCCCGCGCAGCGGCTCAGCCATCGGTCAACTTTCCCGGCACACCGCCGATGGACCCGGCACCCATGGTGATCACCACGTCACCGTCGCGCACCGCGGCGAGAATGGCTGCCGGCATCGCGGCGATGTCCTCGACGAAGACGGGTTCGATCTTCCCCGCCACGCGCAGCGCACGCACCAGCGAACGCGCGTCGGCGGCAATGATCGGCGCCTCGCCGGCGGCATAGACTTCGCCCAACAGCAGGGCATCGAAGCCACCCAGCACCTGGACGAAATCCTCGAAGCAATCGCGGGTACGGGTGTAACGATGCGGCTGGAAAGCCAGGACCAGGCGGCGGCCGGGAAACGCGCCGCGCGCCGCGGCGAGCGTAGCCGCCATTTCTGCCGGATGATGGCCGTAATCGTCGACCAGCGTGTAATGCCCACCCCCCGGACAGGCGATCTCGCCATAACGCTGGAAGCGCCGGCCGACACCCTTGAAATCGGCCAGCGCCTTGATGATCGCCGTGTCACCAACGCCGACTTCTGTCGCCACCGCAATCGCCGCCAGTGCATTCAGCACATTGTGGCGCCCCGGCAGATTGAGCACGATGGGCAGCCGGGTGACGTTGCCGTTGGTGCGCACGCAGGTAAAGCGCATCGTGCCGCCGTCGGCCACCACGTCTTCGGCGCGGAAATTCGCTTCCATGTTGTCAACTGAGTCGATGCCGTAGGTCACGATCTGCTTCGCCACACGCGGAATGATCTCGCGCACATTCGGGTCGTCGCCGCAGACCACGGCGACGCCATAGAAGGGCAGGCGGTGCAGGAAATCGATGAAGGCCTGTTTCAGCCGGCCGAAATCATGACCATAGGTTTCCATGTGGTCGGCATCGATGTTGGTGACCACCGAGACCACCGGCGACAGGAACAGGAAGGAGGCATCCGACTCGTCGGCTTCGGCCACCAGAAAATCGCCGCTGCCCAGCTTCGCATTGGCGCCCGCCGAATTCAGCCGCCCGCCGATGACGAAGGTGGGATCGAGCCCGCCTTCGGCCAGGCAACTGGCGACCAGACTGGTGGTCGTGGTCTTGCCGTGGGTGCCGGCAATCGCGATGCCCTGCTTGATGCGCATCAGTTCGGCCAGCATCTGCGCGCGCGGCACCACCGGCACGCGGCGTTCGCGCGCCATTTGCACTTCCGGGTTGTCGTCGCGCACCGCGGTCGACACCACTACGGCATCGGCCGTTGCGACGTTCTGCGCACTGTGTCCGATCGCAATGCGGATGCCCTGCGCCGCCAGCCGGCGCGTCGTTGCGCTCTCGCTGAGATCGGAGCCACTGACCTCGAAGCCCTGGTTGGCCAGCACCTCGGCGATGCCCGACATGCCGGAACCGCCAATTCCGACGAAGTGGATGCGTTTGACTTTATGTTTCATTGGCGTGCCTTGTCGGAATTGGCGGACGCGGCGTAGAGCCGCGCAACCGCCCATTGCAGGAGCGAACGCGACTGCGTGCGTTCGCTACCGACGAAGTGGATGCGCTTGACTTTGTGTTTCATGGCGTGCCTTTCATTTGGCCAGCTCCGCGCAAGCCTGCGCCACGGCCGCGGTGGCCTCCGGTCGTGCCAGTTCGCGCGCCTTTTCGGCCATCTGCGCCAGCTGGCTGCGTGACAGATTGCGGATCTCGGCCAGGCGTTCCGGCGTCAGCTGTTCCTGCGGCAGCAGGATCGCGGCCCCGGCCGAACTGAGAAAACGCGCATTGGACGTCTGGTGGTCATCCACCGCGTGCGGGAAAGGCACCAGCAGGCTGGCGACGCCGGCTGCAGCGAGCTCCGCCACGGTCAAGGCTCCTGCGCGGCAGATCACCAGATCGGCCCAGTCGTATGCCCCGGCCATGTCGCTGATGAAGGCCACGCAGTTCACCCCGACGCCCGCCGAGACGTAATGGCTTTGCAGCGGCGCCAGATTCTTCTCGCCGGCCTGATGCACCACCATGGGCCTTTCGTCTTCCGGGATCAGCGCCAACGCCTTGGGCAAAGCTTCATTGAGTGCCTGCGCACCGAGGCTGCCGCCCACTACCAGCACCCGCAAGGGTCCCTCGTGCTGCGCATAGCGAAGAATCGGCGCTGGCAAGGCGGCGATTTCCGGACGCACCGGATTGCCCACCCACTGGCCTTTTTTCAGCACGCCGGGAAAGCCGGTCAGCACGCGATCGGCCACCCCTGCCAGCACCCGGTTGGCCAGCCCTGCCACCGAATTCTGTTCGTGCAGCAGCAGCGGAATGCCGCGCAGCGACGCCATCATGCCACCCGGAAAACTGACATAGCCGCCCATGCCCAGCACCACGTCGGGCCGGATGCGCTTGAGCTGCGACCACGCCTGCCTGAAGCCGCGCAGCAGGTTGAAGGGCAGCAGCAGCGCCCGCGCAAGACCCTTGCCGCGCAACGCCGTGAAATTTACCCAGGCCATCTCGTAGCCGCGTCCGGCGGTCAGCTTCGCCTCCATCCCATTCGGGTTGCCCATCCAGGCGATCTGCCAGCCCTCTGCGCGCAGATGCTCAGCCACCGCCAGGCCCGGCATGATGTGGCCGCCCGTGCCGCCGGCCATGACGAGCAGGGTCTTGCTCATGCCTGCTGCCCCCGCATGAGTTGCCTATTCTGGCTACGGCCGGCGCTGCGCGCCTTAACCTTCGCTTCGCTCAGGTTAGCCTGCACCGAAACCGTCAGCATTAACGTTCTCATGCTTGCTGACCTCTCATCAGCTGACGGTTTTCCCAGTCGACGCGCAGCAATATCCCCAGCGCAAGGCAGTTGGCGACGATGCCGGAACCGCCGAAGCTCATCAGCGGCAGGGTCAGGCCTTTGGTCGGCAGGAGGCCCATGTTCACGCCCATATTGATGAAGCCCTGCACCCCGAGCCAGATGCCTATGCCTTGCGCCACCAGGCCGGAATGCACGCGGCCGAGCACCAGCGCCTGGCGGCCGATGGCAAAGGAGCGCTGCACCAGCAGGGCGAAGAAGCCGACGACGACGCAGACACCGACGAAGCCGAGTTCCTCGGCGATCACAGCCAGCAGAAAATCGGTGTGCGCCTCGGGCAGGTAGAACAGCTTTTCGACGCTGGCGCCGAGGCCGACGCCGAACCACTCGCCGCGACCGAAGGCGATCAGCGCGTGCGAAAGCTGGTAGCCCTTGCCATAGGCATCCTGCCAGGGGTCCATGAAGCCGAAAATGCGTTCGCGCCGGTAGGGCGAAACCCAGATCATGATGACGAAGCTGAGCGCCAGCACCACGACCAGAATGGCGAACACTCGCGCATTGATGCCGCCGAGAAACAGGATCCCGGTGGCAATGCAAAGGATCACCACCAGCGCCCCGAAGTCCGGCTCTCGCAGCAACAGGGCCCCCACCAGCACCATGACCAGCGCCATCGGCCCGAAGCCGCGCAGGAAACTGCCCATGTCATCCAGCTTGCGCGAGGTGTAGTCGGCGGCGTAAAGCACGACAAACAGCTTCATCAACTCGGAGGGCTGCAGGTTGATCGGGCCAAGCCCGATCCAGCGCTGCGCGCCGTTCACCGATCGACCGACATGCGGAATCAGCACCAGCAGCAACAGCGTTACTCCCGCCAGAAACAGCCATGGCGCCGCCTGCTGCCACAGTCGCAGCGGAATCTGGAAGGCCATCACGCCGGCGGCCAGTCCGATCGACAGAAAGACGGAATGACGGAACAGGAAATAGGTCGACTGGTTGCCCGTGAAACGGCTCCCTTCGGCCATCGCGATGGAAGACGAGTACACCATCACCAGCCCCAGCAGGAGCAGGCCAAGAGCCGGCCACAGCAGGAGGCCGTCGAGTTCGGCGGGTGCCTGGTGCGCCGGGGCGGCGTAGGCGCGGCTCATTGTTGGCCTTCCTCCCCTCCCCCTTCCCGCGGAAGGGGGCGATGCTGGTTCATTCCGCCGCAAACGGCGGAATTCCGTATTTTTGGCTGCGCCTGCCTTGGGGCGGCCCGGCGGCCGGCGCGCTCAAGGTCGCGCACCGCGGCGACGAAAACCTGCGCCCGATGTTCGTAATTGCGGAACATGTCGAAGCTGGCGCAGGCCGGCGACAACAACACCGCATCGCCGGCCCGGGCCAGTGCGCGGGCGCGGCGCACCGCATCAGCCATGTCGTCCGCGCCTTCAATGGCAACGCCGGCGCCACGAATGGCGCTGTCGATCGACAACGCGTCACGTCCGATCAGGATGGCCGCGCGGGCATGGCGCGCGACAGCATCGCGCAGCGGCGAGAAGTCCTGGGCTTTGCCATCGCCGCCGAGAATCACCACGATCTTTCGATCGTGGTGATTCTCGGCGAGCCGAGCCGAGGCGCCATCCCTCACGACCTCCCGTCCCACTGCCGGCTTTGCACAGCCGGCCGGCTCCGGCGGCGCGGAGCAGTGCTCCGCGAAACCCCGCCTCTGCCCCGAGGAAGGGAGGCGACTATTCTGGGCGGCCAGTTGGCCGCCAATCCCGTTCAGCGCGGCCACCGTGGCGCCGACGTTGGTGCCCTTGGAATCGTCATACCAGACCACGCCATCAAAATCCGCGACCTGCTCGACCCGATGCGGCAGGCCGCGGAAACTGCGCAAGGCGGGCAGCAAAGTCTCCGCATCGAAACCGATGCTGGCGCACAGGGCCAGCGCGGCCATCGCGTTGGCCGCGTTGTGCAGCCCGGCCAGCGGCAAGCCGGACAGCGGCAGCAGGCAACGCTCGCCCTGCGCCAGCCAGACTTCGCCGCTTTGCGGGCGCAGGCCGAAATCCCCGGCGGCCGGCGGTGCATCAAGACCAAAGGTGATAACGCGACGGTCGGTGAGCGCCATGCGGCGCACACGCGGATCATCGCGATTCAGCACCTGCACGCCGGGCACCCCGGCTGCGCTCTGAAATATCCTGGCCTTGGCCGCTACGTATTCATCGAAGCCGGTGTAACGATCGAGATGATCGTCGGAAATGTTGAGCACCGTCGCCGCGGCAGGGTTGAGTGTCTCGGTGGTTTCCAGCTGGAAACTGGACAGTTCCAGGACCCATATCTGCGGCAAGGCATTTGCATCCTGCGCATCCATCAAGGCGGCAAGCGCGGCCGGCGAAATGTTGCCGGCAACGCCAACCGTCTTGCCCGTGGCCTGCAATAGATGCCCGGTCAGGGCCGTTGTGGTCGTCTTGCCGTTGGTGCCGGTAATCGCCAGCACCGATGCGCTCTGGCCGAGACGGCGCAAGCCCTGGGCGAAAAGTTCGATCTCGCCCACCACCGGAATGTCCCTGACGCGGGCCTCGAGGACTACCGGCAGGCTGGCCGGAAGCCCGGGCGACAGGACCAGCAATTCGATGCCCGCCAGCAGCGTCTGGTCGAACTCGCCGGGAGAAAAGTCGGCGTTGGCCGCGTTGTCCAATAAGCGGCGACGCAACTCCTCCAGATACGGCGGCGCCGCGCGCGTATCCGCCACCCGCACGCGCGCGCCCTGGCGCGCGCACCAGCACGCCGCCGCCAGCCCCGATTCGCCGAGGCCGAGCACGAGGACAAGTTTTCCGCGCAGTTCCATTACCTGATTTTCAGCGTCGAGAGGCCGAACAGCACCAGCAAAATCGTGATGATCCAGAAGCGCACCACGACCTGCGTCTCCTTCCAGCCGGTCTGTTCGAAGTGATGGTGCAGCGGTGCCATGCGCAGGATGCGGCGGCCCGCGCCATAGCGCTTCTTGGTGTACTTGAAGTAACCGACCTGCAGCATCACCGACAGGGTCTCGGCGACGAAGACGCCGCCCATGATGAACAGCACGATTTCCTGGCGCGCCACCACCGCCACCGCGCCCAGCGCCGCGCCCAGGGCCAGGGCGCCGACGTCGCCCATGAATACCTCGGCCGGGTAGGCGTTGAACCAGAGGAAGCCCAGTCCCGCCCCGGCCAGCGCGCCGCAGAACACCGTCAGTTCGCCGGCGCCGGGAATGTAGGGCAGCAGCAGGTATTTCGAGAACACCGAGTTGCCCGCGACGTAGGTAAAGATGCCCAGCGCGGCGCCCACCAGCACCGTCGGCATGATGGCCAGTCCGTCGAGGCCGTCGGTCAGGTTCACCGCGTTGCTGCTGCCGACGATCACCAGGTAGGTCAGCAGGATGAAGCCGAACATGCCGAGCGGGTAAGTCACGCTCTTGAAAAACGGCACGATCAGCGCGGTCTGCTGCGGCAGTTCCAGGGTGAAGCCGCTGGTTACCCAGTCGAAGAACAGTTGCACCACTTTTTCGTTGTTCGGCGCCGAAATCGAGAATGCCAGGTAGATCGCCGCAACCAGGCCGACCACGGATTGCCAGAAGAATTTGGTCCGCGCCGACAAGCCGTCGGGATTGCGATACACCACCTTGCGCCAGTCATCCACCCAACCCACGGCGCCGAAACCGAAGGTGACGATCAGCACGATCCAGATGAAGCGATTGGAAAGGTCGGCCCACAGCAAGGTGGACACCCCCAGCGAAATCAGGATCAGCGCGCCGCCCATGGTCGGCGTGCCGGCCTTGATCAAATGCGTCTGCGGCCCGTCGTCGCGTACCGACTGGCCGATCTTCTTGGCCGCCAGCCAGCGGATCACGGCCGGGCCGAAGACGAAGGAAATGGCCAGCGCGGTCATCGTCGCCAGCACCGCGCGCAAGGTGATGTAGCTGAAGACATTGAAGCCGCGGAAATCCTTGGCGAGCCACTGGGCAAGTTCAAGCAGCATTCGAGTCCCCTTCTTCCGCTATTGCTGCGACGACGCGCTCCATGCGCATGAAGCGTGATCCCTTGACCAGCACCGTCGTCTGCGGCCCAAGTTCGGCCAGCAGGGTCTTGACCAGGTCTTCCACGTGCTGGAAATGCTGGCCGCCCTCGCCGAAGTTTGCCGCCGCGGCCGTCGACAGTTCGCCCAGACACAGCAACCGGTCGATGCCGTGGCTCTTGGCGTAGCCGCCGATCTCGTCGTGAAACTGGCCGGCCGCGGCACCGGCTTCGCCCATGTCGCCCATGACCAGAATGCGCTTGCCGGGCACCGCGGCCAGCACATCGACGGCGGCGCGCAGCGAATCCGGATTGGCGTTGTAGCTGTCGTCCACCACCACGGCGCCCTGGCGTCCGTTGCGCCGCTGCAAGCGTCCCTTGATCCCGGAAAACTGTTCCAGCCCCTGCTTGACAGCCGTGACCGAGGCGCCCGCGGCCAGCGTCGCGGCGGCGGCGGCACAGGCATTGCGGGCGTTGTGGCTGCCCGGCACGGCAAGCATCGCCAGGATTTCGCCCTGCGCGGTGGCCAGGCGCAACTCGCCGCCCAGGCCGTGGCCGGCGAAGCGACCGCGCACGTCTGCATCGTGGTCGAGGCCGAAAGTCAGTTGCCGGCGATCGCGTGACAATTCGCGCCAGATATCGGCCTGCGCATCGTCGGCATTGAACACGGCGACGCCGTCGGCGGCCAGGCCGACGAATATTTCGCCCTTGGCCAGCGCCACGTTCTGCAGCGAACCCAGGCCTTCCAGATGCGCGCGCTGGGCGTTGTTCACCAGTGCCACGGTGGGCGCCGCGAGACGCGTCAGATAGTCGATCTCGCCGGCATGGTTCATTCCCAACTCGATCACGGCGGCGCGGTGCGAAGCGCGCAGCTTGAGCAGGGTCAGCGGCAGACCGATGTCGTTGTTGAGGTTGCCGACGGTGGCCAGAACGAAATCGCCCCCGCCAAACTGCGCACGCAGGATCGCCGCGCACATTTCCTTCACCGTGGTCTTGCCGTTGCTGCCTGTGACGCCGATCAGCGGAATCGCGAAACGACCGCGCCACTGTGCTGCCAGCGCGCCGAGCGCGAGGCGCGTGTCGGAGACGCCGATCAGCGCCAGGTCGGGATGGGCGGCGGCAAATTCGCTGCTCACTAATGCGCCGGCCGCGCCGCGCGCCAGGACTTCCCAGACGTAGGCATGGCCGTCGAACTTGTCGCCCTTGAGCGCCACGAACAGTTCGCCGGCGGCAATGCTGCGCGAATCTGTCGACACGCCGCTGAAGCCGGCGTCGACGCCTTGCGCGCGGGCTGCAATGGCCTGCGCGGCTGCATGCAGGGTCATCATGATAGTGGTCGCCGTGTCGCCAGCGCCGACTTTGCGGCGTCGATGTCGGAAAACGGCTGGCGCACGCCGGCGATTTCCTGGTAGGGCTCGTGACCTTTGCCGGCGAGCAAGATCACATCGCGCGCGCGCGCCACAGCTACCGTCTCGGCAATCGCCCTAGCCCGGTCGGACTGAACCAGCGGCGGCCGCTGCATTCCGCCGCGTATGGCGTCGATGATGGCGTAAGGATTTTCGCCGCGCGGGTTGTCGCTGGTCAGCACCACGCCGTCGGCAAGGGCCTCGGCGATCGCGCCCATCTGCGGCCGCTTGCCGGGATCGCGTTCGCCGCCGCAACCGAATACGCAGAACAGCCGGCCGCCGCGCGCCGCGGCGGTTTCGCGCAGGACGCCGAGGGCCTTTTCCAGCGCATCAGGGGTGTGGGCGTAATCCACCACGACCAGCGGTTCATCCCGCCCGCCCAGCACCTGCATGCGTCCCGGCGGCGGGCGGATGGCACGCAAGACGACAGCGATATCCTCCAGCCGCTCGTTGCGCGCCAGCAGGGCGCCGGTTACGGCGAGCAGATTGGAGGCATTGAAGCGGCCCACCACGGGCGCGGCGAAATGCACGCCGCGCAGATCGAATTCGATTCCGGCGGCACTCATGGCCAGTCGTTCGGGGCGCAGGATTTCATCGACGCAAGAGTCATCCGCCGGGCCCAGCGTATAGCCGATGGTACGCAGGCGGCCCTTGAGTTTTGCGGCAAGTTCCAGCCCGAATAGATCGTCGAGGTTGAGCACTGCCGCGGCAAGACCGGGCGCAAAAAACAGGCGCTCCTTAGCGGCCGCGTAGGCAGCCATCGTACCGTGATACTCGAGGTGGTCGCGTGTCAGGTTGGTAAACACGGCGACATCGAAGACTGCTGCGTTGACCCGGCCCTGATCGAGTCCGATCGACGAAACCTCCATGGCGCAGGCAGCAGCTCCGCGCGCGACGAAGCCGGCAAGCGCCGCATGCAGGGCGACCGCATCCGGCGTGGTGTTGGGGCTTTCGTCGAGCGCATCGAGGAAGCCGTTGCCCAGCGTGCCGATCACCGCGCACCTACGGAGCCTTTCCCCCGGCCCCTTTC
>JANMTA010000247.1:0-2228 GCA_031389965.1 Betaproteobacteria bacterium | reverse complement strand
CGCCGGGCAGGTTGCTCAGGTCGATGAATATTTCGTCGATGCCGCGATCTTCGATCTGCGGCGTGATGGCCGCCACGGCAGCTTTGAACAGGCGCGAGTAGTGGCGATAGGCATCGAAGTCGACCGGCAGCAGGATGGCGTGCGGCGCCAGTTTCGCCGCCTTCATCACGCCCATGGCGGAGAACACGCCCAGCGCACGGGCTTCGTAGGTGGAGGTGGAGGTGGTGATGACGCCACGCCCGACATAATCGCGCAGGCGGAAAAAGCGCCGGCTGCCGTCGGCCAGCAACTCCGGCTGCTGCTCGCGGCGGCCGCCGATGACCACCGGCAGGCCGCGCAACTCGGGATAGCGCAGGAGTTCGACCGACGCATAGAAGGCGTCCATGTCCAGATGCGCGATGCGGCGGGGAGACGTGCTCATGGCAGCTCGACGATACCGGAAAATGGCGGGTTCACGTCGTCGTCCCGCCGCATTGCGCATTTGGGCTAGGATTGGAATGCAAGGGTTAGCCGCAACCGACACTGGGACACCGCCATGATCAACGAACTGCTACCGGCGCTGACGCCGAAGATCGCCGCATTTCGCCGCGATATCCACGCTCACCCCGAGTTGGCCTTCAACGAGAAGCGTACTGCGGAGAAGGTCGCCGACTATCTCGAAGCTCTCGGCCTCGAGGTTCATCGCGGGATTGCCCGCACCGGCGTCGTGGCGAAACTGTCCCACGGCAGCGGCAAGCGTGCGATCGGCCTGCGCGCCGACATGGATGCCTTGCCGCTGACGGAACTGAATACCTTTCCGCACCATTCGACCCATGACGGCAAGATGCACGCCTGCGGCCACGATGGGCATACCGCGATGCTGCTGGGCGCGGCCGAGGCGCTGAGCCAGTTGCGCGATTTCGACGGCACCGTGTATTTCATTTTTCAACCGGCGGAAGAGCACGAAGGCGGCGGCCGCGTGATGGTCGAAGAGGGTTTGTTCGAACGCTTCCCGATGGACATGGTGTTCGGCCTGCACAACTGGCCGGGACTTCCCGCCGGCAGTTTCGGCGTGACCGAAGGTCCGGTGATGGCGGGCACCGATCGCTTCGAAATCGAGATCACCGGCCGCGGCGGTCACGCCGCGATGCCGCATCAGGCGGTGGACGTGGTGCTGGCCGGCAGTGCGCTGGTGCAGGCGCTGCAGTCCTTGGTGTCGCGCAACACCGATCCGCTGGACTCGGCCGTGGTCAGCGTGACACGCTTTCATGCCGGTCATGCCGACAACGTGCTGCCGGAGACTGCCTTGCTGGGCGGCACGGTGCGCACGCTCAACGGCGAGCTGCAGGATGCGCTCGAAGAGGGCGTGCGCCGCATCTGCAACGGCATCGAGGCAACCTACAAGGTCAGCATCGAGCTGCGCTACGAGCGCGGTTACCCGCCGACCGTCAATGCCGCCGAGCCGAGCCAGATCGCGCGCGACGTGGCGCAGCAGGTGGCGATCGACGGGCTGGTTTACCTGCAATTGCCACCGAGCATGGGTGCCGAGGATTTCGCCTACATGGCGAAAGTGGTGCCGGCCTGCTATGTCTGGCTGGGCAACGGCCCGGGCGAGGGCGGCTGCATGCTGCACAGCCCGCACTATGATTTCAACGACGAGATCATCGCCACCGGCATCCGCTACTGGGTACGGCTGGTGGAGCGGGTGCTGGCGCCGTAAACCAACAACGGGCAGCGGCTGCCCGCTGCTTTTCCTGACCAGGCAGGAAGGCGACTACTTCATGACCCGGGCGCGATACTCGCCGGTACGCGTGTCGATTTCGATCTTGTTGCCGATCTCGACGAACAGCGGCACGGGCAGTTCCATGCCAGTGCTGATCTTGGCCGGCTTCATGACCTTGCCCGAGGTGTCGCCCTTGACGGCGGGCTCGGTGTAGATCACTTCGCGCACGACGCTGTTGGGCATTTCGACCGAGATGGGTTTGTCATCGTAGAAAACCACTTCGACGGGCATGCCGTCTTCCAAGTAGTTGACGGCATCGATCATGTTCTCGCCTTCAACTTCGTACTGGTTGTACTCGGTGTCCATGAACACGTACATCGGGTCGGCGAAGTAGGAATAGGTGCATTCCTTGCGGTCGGGCACCACCTGCTCGAACTTGTCGTCGGCCTTGTAGATGGATTCCGAGGCTGCGCCGGTCAGGAGATTCTTGAACTTGAACTTGACGACCGCGGAACTGCGGCCGCCC
>JANMTA010000227.1:0-8851 GCA_031389965.1 Betaproteobacteria bacterium | reverse complement strand
CGAGGGCCAGCCGGCTTCGACAAACTGCTGGTAGGCTTCCTTGAAGCCGGTCGGTGTGGTCACCTCGTGCGTCCCGGAATTCAGCCGACAGCCCTCGCGGTCGCCAACCGCGTTCAGCGGAAACAGCACCTTGGAAGTGAACTTTGCGCCCTCCTCCAGGATCTGGTTGATGGTGTCGGCATCGACCTCCGCGTGGGCCGGCAGGGTCTTGAGTTGGTTGCTTACATCGAGCAGTTCGTGCAGCACGAAGTGCATGTCGCGCAAGGGGGCGTTGTACTGGCCCATGGGTAACCTCCTGTGTTCTCGGGGCGTCGGCGGCCGCGAAAAGAACGGCTGTTTCAAACAAACGTTTTAATAGTAACGCAGTTTGCCCTGACGGAGTAGTTGCGCGGCTCTAAAAACGCTCAGCGAAGAAAGTTGCGGCTGATCTCGCGAAACACATCCGAATCGGCCCGGCGCAGCCATTCAAACGCCACCATCTCGCGGCTGACGATGCTGGCGCCGGCCTCGCGCATGCGCGCCAGGGCCAGCGCCTTGTCCGAGTCGCGGCGCGAACCGACGGCTTCCTCGACGACGAACACCCGCTTGCCACTTTCCAGCAGTTCGATCACTGTCTGCAGCACGCAGACATGGGCTTCCATGCCGCAAACGACGACCTGGGCGGAGCCGGCCGCGTGGTCAAAGCCGTGGCAGGCGCCGGCCACGGCGGAAAAATGCAGCTTGCCGGCAATGCAGCCGGCCGGCAGCTCGGCGGCGATCAGCGGATGGGTCGGGCCCAGGCCCTGTGGATACTGCTCGCAGGCGATGACCGGGATCTCCATGCGGCGGGCGACACGGATCAGCCAGACCACCTGGTCCAGCAGGGTTTCCCAGCCGGAAATGGCCGGCACCAGTTTGCCCTGTACATCCACCACCAGCAGCGTGGAATTGCGTGCGTCGATCAGCATGATGCCTCCCAGGCCTTGAGAAATTCCGTCCAGTGTGGCAGACCCGTGGCGGTCAGGGAAGACTTCACCAGGGCCAATTCGGCGTCGTGCTCGGCCGCCGTCAGCAAACCACGCATCATCTGGAAACGCAGGAAAACCAGGAAGGTATTCACCACGTCGGTCTCGCAGTAGTCGCGGATCTCGTCGGCGCGCCCTTCCAGCCAGGCGCCCCAGACCGCCGAGCCATCCATGCCGAGTTTGCCCGGCAGGCCCATCAGTCGCGCCAGTTGGTCGAGCGGCGCGCTGCCGCGCGGCTGGTACATCGCCAGCAGGTCCATCAGGTCGGTATGCCGCGAGTGATAGCGGCTGATGTAGTTGTTCCACTTGAAGTCTTTCGAGTCGCGGTAGTCGCCCTCGCCCATGTCCCAGTAGCGCGGCGCGGTAACGCGATGGATCAGGCCGCGATAGTGCAGCACCGGCAGGTCGAAGCCGCCGCCGTTCCAGGACACGATCTGCGGCGTGAACTTTTCCACGCCGTCGAAGAAGCGCTGGATGATCTCGCCCTCGCCCGACTTGGGCTCGGCCAGCGACCAGACGCGAAAGCCCCCATCTTCACCATGGCTGCGCAGCGCGCAGGAAATCACCACCACGCGCTGCAGGTGCAGCGGCAGAAAGTCGCTGCCGTTCTTTGCCCGCTGGCGCTGGAAGGCGAACTCGGCCACCTCCGCGTCCGGCAAGCTTGCCGAGAGTTCGTGCAGTGTGCGCAGGCCGGCGATGTCCGGGATGGTTTCGATGTCGAAGACGAGCACGGGGGTCATGGGCTGGGTTCCATTGGTGACGCGAAAAGTCGGCGCTGGCGATACGGCGATTCTATAATCCCGTTCCATGTTAGCCGAAGAAAAAGACGAAGACAGCCGCCAGGGCATCCAGTCGATCGAGGTCGGTGTTCCGCTGCTGCGGGTACTGGCAGATCACGGCGCGCCGATGATGCTGCGCGATCTCGCCAACGAGGCCGGCATGCCGGCGGCCAAGGCCCACCGCTATTTGGTCAGTTTCGTGCGTACCGGCCTGGTCACGCAGGACCGCCTCTCGGGCCGCTACGATCTCGGCCATTTTGCCCTCGACCTCGGCCTGGCCAGCCTCGCCCGGCTCGACGCGGTGCGCGTGGCGACCCCGGTACTCGACGCACTCGCCGAAGAAATCGGCGAAACCGTCGCCTTGGCGGTATGGGGCAACATGGGCCCCACCATCGTGCGCTGGGTCGAATCGCGCCGCCCGGTCACGGTCAATCTGCGCACCGGCGCGGTCATGCCGCTGCTGCACTCTGCAATCGGCCTGTGCTTCGTCACCTTTTTCGATTCGCCCCTGCTGCAGCGTCAGGTCGAGGAAGCACTGCTGATCAACGCGCGTGGTGAAGACCGCCGGGGACCGGTTACGCGCGCGCAGCTCGATGCGCTGACCGCCGACGCCCGGCAACACGGCATGTCGCGCGCGGTGGGATCGGTGATTCCGGGCATCAACGCCTTCTCGGCTCCGGTCTTCAACCACGACGGCAAGATGGCGCTGGCCATTACCGGTCTCGGCCCCGCCGGCCTCATGCCGCCGAACTGGAACGGCCCGATGCCGAAGGCGATCCGCGCTGCCGCACTAAGTATCTCGCGCCAGATGGGCTGGCGCGCGGCGGCTGCCGGCAAGCGCCTTTGACTCGATGCCGTTTTGGTGCGCGTTATTGCCAGGGAAAGCCACTCCTGTCGCGCCCCCTCGAACCCCGCCTCTCATGCCCCATTTCGTCCGCCACCTGATCCTCGCACTTGTCGCCGGCCTGATCCTGCAGGGCTGCAGCGCCGTGCGCCTGGGCTACGGCAACGCCGACAGCCTGGCGCGCTGGTGGATCGACCAGTACCTCGACCTCTCGCCCGAGCAGGATGCGCTGAGCCGCGAACGCCTGGCCCGCTTGTTTGCCTGGCACCGCAAGACCCAGTTGCCCGACTACGTCGCCCTGCTGCGTCAGGGCAAGGCGTTTGTCGCCGGCCAGCCAACGGCAGGCGATGCGCTGACGCTGGGCGACGATCTGATCCGTCGCGTGAGGGTGCTCGCCGAGCAGGCCACGCCGGACGTCGCCGATCTCGTGGCCACCCTGACCCCCGCGCAGATCGACCGCATGGCGGCGCGCTTCGCCGACAAGAATGTCGATCTCGCCAAGGAGATGCGCCTCGCGGAGGGCGAGACTGCACAGCACAAGGCACGCTACAAGCGCCTGCTGGAACGCGCCGAGTACTGGCTCGGCGACTTCAGCAACGCGCAGGAAAGCGCCTTGCGGCGACTGGTCGAAGCCCAGGATCCCGGCAGCCAGTTCTGGTACGAGGAAAGGTTGCGCCGCCAGCGCGAGCTGCTGGACCTGATGCGCCAGGTGCAAGGGGAACGCCCGCCGCGGGACCGCATCATCAAGCTGCTGCGCGACTACGCGGCCCGTTTCGACCTGCCCACCGATCCGGCGCGGTTGGCGCGGGCGCTGGCCATGCGCCGCGCCTCGGCGGAACTTGCCGTGGCCATCCACGCCATGGCAACGCCGGCCCAGCGCGACCACGCCCGGCAAAAGTTCGATGACCTGATCCACGATTTCACCGAGTTGTCGAAGGCCGAGTAGTTCCGCCCGCGATGTTCCGCCCGCGATGGACAGCAGGCCGCCACCTCGCTATGCTGCGCGCCTTGCGCCATGCAGCACAGCCGGCTGTCTTGCATGTCCCGCACGCGCTCAATCCAGAGGGACCTTCACATGCAGACAGAAAGTTTCATCCCCGGCAAGGACGCCTCGCTCGAATTCTCGATCGCCTCGATGCAGGGCAAGCTGGAAAAACTAGGCTTCCATGTCGAAGAGCGCTCCTGGCTGAATCCGGTTGATGGCGTCTGGTCGGTGCATGTGCGCGACCGCGACTGCGCGCTGCTTTTCACCAACGGCAAGGGCGGCTCGCGGCTGGCCGCCCTTGCCAGTGCCCTGGGCGAATTCTTCGAGCGTTTGTCCTGCAATTACTTCTGGACGCATTACTACCTGGGCGACCAGTTCGCCCGCCGCGACTTTGCCCACTATCCGCGCGAGCAGTGGTTCCAGCCCGGCCCGAATGGCGAGTGGCCTGAACAACTGTTGACCCCCGAGTTGCGGGAGCTCTACGATCCGGACGGCAGCATCGATGCCAACACGCTGGTAGATCTGAATTCGGGGGATGTCGAACGCGGCATCTGCGCGCTGCCCTACGTGCGTCAGCGCGATGGCGCTAGCGTCTGGTTCCCGGTCAACCTGATCGGTAACCTGTATGTCAGCAACGGCATGTCGGCCGGCAATACCGAGATGGAAGCGCGCAGCCAGGCCCTGTCGGAAATCCTCGAACGCCACATCAAGTTCCGCATCATCAGCGAGGGGCTGTGCCTGCCCGATGTGCCGGAGGATGTCATCGCCCGTTATCCGCGCATCGCGGCCGGCATCCGCGGCCTGCGCGAGGCGGGCTTCGGCATCCTGGTCAAGGATGCCTCGCTCGGCGGCGAGTACCCGGTGATGAACGTCACCCTGCTGCACCCCGCAGACCAGGGCTGCTTCTCCAGTTTCGGCGCCCACCCGCGTTTCGAAATTGCGCTGGAGCGCGCGCTGACCGAACTGCTGCAGGGCCGCGGCCTCGATGCGCTGGCCGGCTTTCCCCCGCCCGGCTTCGACCTCGACGAAATCGCCGCTGCACCCAACATCGAGATCCACTTCGTCGATTCCAGCGGCATCATCAGCTGGAACTTCCTTGGCGACACACCGGATTTCGAATTCCGCGACTGGAATTTCAGCAACACCACCGCCGAGGACTATCACTGGCTGATCGAGCGCATCCACCGCTGCGGCCACGACGTCTACGTGGCCGACTTCACCCACCTCGGCGTCTATGCCTGCCGCATCCTGGTGCCGGGCATGTCGGAGATCTACCCGCTGGACGAACTGGAATGGGAGAACAACAGCGTCGGCAACGCGATCCGCGAAGCCATCCTGCATCTGCCGGAACTGGACGAGGAAGAATGTACCGACCTGCTCGACACCCTCAATGAACTCGATCTGCAGGACCAGCGGCCGGTCGCCACGCTGATCGGACTGGCCGCCGAAGCCGATTCATTCTGGGCCGACCTGCGCGTGGGCGAACTGAAAACCCTGCTGGCGCTGGCCATAGGTGACGACGAGGCGATCCGCGAAGGCTGCGAATGGCTGCGCCACTTCGAACAGATCGACCCGGCGCGACGCCAGGTCTATCGCTGCATCGAGACCCTGCTCGAACTCGGCGGCGCCGACAGCCATCGCAACGCCCTGCAGCACCTCTACGGCAAATCAACGCTGGCGAGCGCGGAAGCCATGCTGCAACGCGAGCAGCGTTGCTTCGGCATCGAGGCGCCGGGCCTGGCGCTCAAAGGCTGCAATCTGCACCAGGCCTTGCTTGCCGCCTACGCCAAGCTGAGTCACCAGGCCCGACTTCGGGCCTGGTGACTGCGCTTACTTCTTCGGCGTGATGCTGGCGTCCTCGATCAGCAGCGGATAGGTATAACCGGCGCCGAAATCGCGATTCAGCACCACGACGCCAGAAATACTGACCTGGTCGCCCACGGCGGCCGTCTGCTTGCTGGTGACGATCAGGTTGTTGGTGCCCTTGGCCGCATCGCCCGTGCCATCCTGCACGTGTACGAAGTTGCGGCCCATGATGCCGTTATTGACCTTGACCACCTTGCCCTGGGCACTGATGGTCTTGCCGGCGAGCCCGGCCATGCCCTGGTTGACGGCGGCGACGGTCTGTACTTTCGCCTCTGCGGCGGACGCATTGAAGGATGCCAGGCCCAGCGTGGCGAGCATGGCGGTAAAAACGAAGGAATGAATCCTCATCAAAAACTCCCGGATATGGTTGGCGGTGACCAGGCATTCCCGCCTGGCAGGTGCCAGTATAACCGGCCGCAGCCGGTCGCCCCGACACAAGGTCCGGCAAATCAGCGTTCGTCGAAGGACAAGACCACGCGCTCGGTCAGCGGATGCGCCTGGCAGGCAAGGACAAAACCCGCGGCGACCTCGGCCTTGTCCAGGGCGAAGTTGCGCTCCATGCGCACCTGGCCCTCGACCACCTTGCAGCGGCAGGTGCCGCAAACGCCCGAGGTGCAGGAAAACGGCACTTCCAGCCCGGCCGCCGAGGCGGCATCGAGGATGCTCGGCTGGTCCTTGCGAAAGTCTATTTCGCGCCGCATGCCGTCGCGGATGATGACCACCTTGGCCTGCTCGGCATCGCCCGGCTGCGCTTCATGCACCACGGCGCCCACCGGCGCGCCGGCCGGCAGCGCGACACCGAAGCGTTCGATGTGGATCGCGGCCTCGGGCACGCCGGCCGCCAGCAACGCGGCCTCGGCCTCGTCGTTCATCTGGAACGGGCCGCAGACATAGACATGGTCGATAGTCGGCGCTGGCACCACGGTGGCGAGGAACTCGCCGATCTTGTCGCGGTTCATCACGCCCATGTTGAGCGGCGAATCGGTCGGCTCGTCGGAGAACACGTGCTGCAAGGACAGCCGCGTCATGTAGCGGTTCTTCAGGTCTTCCAGCTCTTCCTTGAACATGGTCGAGCGCAGCATGCGGTTGCCGTAGATCAGCGTGAAGCAGCTCAGCGGTTCGCGCGCCAGCACCGTCTTCATGATCGAAAGTATCGGCGTGATGCCGCTGCCGCCGGCAATGCCGACATGGTGGCGCTGCGCCGTCGGCTCGATGGGGACGAAGAAGCGCCCCTGCGGCGCCATGGCGCTGATGCTGTCGCCGGGACGCAGGTGTTCGTTGATCCAGTTGGAGAACACGCCGCCCTTGACGCGGCGCACGCCGACGCGCAGTTCGCCGTCATCGACGCCGGCGCAGATCGAATACGAGCGGCGCAGGTCCTGGCCGTCGATGCTGGCGCGCAGGGTCAGGTACTGGCCCTGGGTGAAGCCGAACACCGCGCGCAGTTCGGGCGGCACCGCGAAGCTGATGACGGTGGCTTCGGCGGTGTCGGGCTCGATGCTGCGCACGCGCAGTTCGTGAAAGAGGGTCGACATGCTCGTATGGCTCTTAAATCGGTTTGAAGTGTTCGAAAGGCTCGCGACAGTCGAGGCAGCGGTGCAGCGACTTGCAGGCGGTGGAGCCGAAAGCGGAGAGGCGCTCGGTGTGCGCGCTGCCGCAGCGCGGACAGGGCACGGCGGCCTGACGGCGGCCGACGATGCGAATCGGCACGGCGCCATCGGCGAGCGCAGGTCCGGGCGGCGCGATGCCGTATTCCAGCAGTTTGCGTTTGCCCTCGATGCTGATCCAGTCGCTGCTCCAGGCCGGGGCGCGGCGCATCGTCACCCGCGCCGGGCCGAGTCCGGCGGCCTCGATGGCATCGAGCACGCTGCGGGTTATGACTTCGGTGGCCGGGCAACCGCTGTAGGTCGGCGTCAGCACGACCTCCAGGCCATCGTCATGTTCGATCACCTCGCGCACCAGGCCCAGATCGACCACGGAGAGTGCCGGTACCTCGGGGTCGAGTACGCCGTTGAGCGCGGTCCAGGCCTGCTCGACCCGACCTGCTTCCGCGGCAACTGTCACCACGCGCCACCGGGATAGCTGCGCTGCAGGTATTGCATCTCGGCCAGCAGGTAGCCCATGTGCTCGCTGTGCAGCCCACGCTTGCCGGTGCTGCGGAAGGCGGCCTCGACAGGCATGGACAGCTTCGCCTCGCCGAGGATTTCGCTCATCTCGGCCAGCCAGGGTTCGTGCAGTTGCGACCAGGCCGGGCCGAGACCGGCGGCCACGGCCGCGGCGTCCACCGCATCGTCCTCGAACAATTCGGGCGTGTAGAGCCAGACCTGGACCAGCGCCGCCTCGCTGCGGCGGCGCGATTCGTCGGTGCCATCGCCGAGGCGCACCGCCCAGTCGGCGGCGTGCTGCTGGTGGTAGCGCGCTTCCTTCAGGGCCTTACCGGCGATGGCGGCGAGTTCGGCATCGCTCGAATCGCGCAGGCGCTCCCAGATCAGCTTCAGCCAGGTGGCGAAGATGGTATTGCGCAGCACGGTGAAGGCAAAGTCCCCGCGTGGCAACTCGGCCAGCGTCGGATTGCGGTAGTCGATTTCGTCGCGCAGGAAGGCCAGCTGGTCCTCGTCGTAGCCCTCGCCGCTGCGCTGGCCGGCCAGGGTCAGCAGCGCGCGCGACTGGCCGATCAGGTCGAGCGCCATGTTCGACAGCGCAATGTCCTCTTCGAGTATCGGCGCGTGGCCGCACCACTCGCCGAGGCGCTGACCGAGGATCAGGCAGGTGTCGGAGAGGCGCAGCAGGTAGTGCAACTCAGGTGTGGCGGGAATCCGGATTGAAGCGACCATTGGCGGTCTCCCTTACATGTGGTCTACCGAATCCGGCAGCTTGTAGAACGTGGGATGGCGATACACCTTGTCTTCGGCGGGATCGAAGTACATGTCCTTGTCGCCCGGATCACTGGCCACGATCTGGTCGGAACGCACCACCCAGACGCTGCTGCCTTCCTGGCGCCGGGTATACACGTCGCGCGCCATCTGCACCGCCATCTTGGGGTCGGCGGCGTGGAGGCTGCCGCAATGCTTGTGGTCGAGGCCGGCCTTGGTGCGGACGAACACCTCCCACAGCGGCCATTCGTTTTCAGGTTTCATGCTGCCTCCTTCAGTTCCGATTTCCTCGCATGGACCAGCGCCGCCTCGCGCACCCATTCGCCCTCTTCCCAGGCCTTGACCCGCGCCGCCAGGCGTTCGCGGTTGCAGGGACCCTCGCCACCCACCACGCTCCAGAATTCGGATTCTGCCCGGCGTGGCGCAATCGGGCAATTCCACAATTGCCGCAATTGTGACGGGCGATCTGGAAAAAGGCGCCAAGCTGGCGGCCTTTCACG
>JANMTA010000204.1:0-1796 GCA_031389965.1 Betaproteobacteria bacterium | reverse complement strand
TGGCAATCAGGGTACCGACCAAGCCGCCGATCAGCGTCGAGCGCATGACGCCCATCTGGCTCGCAATCGGGTTGGCCAGCACTACGGCAGCAGCATTGCCGGCGAAATCGTTCTCCCACGCGGCTTCGACGAAGCTGTAGGTCACGACCTCGTGATAGTCCCGTTCCGCCACCAGACGGCGCAAACTCATCGGCGTCCGGCTCTGCTCGGTGGCCGGCATCATGGCCATCTGCGCCACCGGCGGCTGCGACGGAATGTTGTCGTAACCGTAGATGCGCGCGATTTCCTCGATCAGGTCTTCCTCGATCTCGATGTCGAAGCGGAAGGACGGCGGCGTGACGCGAAAATCCTCTCCCTGCCGCTCGACGCAAAGGCCCAGACCCTTGAGGATGCTCTCGATGCGCTCGGCGGCGAGCTTGATGCCCAGCACTTTGGCAGCGCGCGCCGTGCGCAGGCGGACCGGCTTGCGCGCGGGTAGATGCGCGGCCGACACTGCCTCGATCACCGGACCGGGCTGTCCACCGCAAATATCGATGATCAGTTGCGTCGCGCGTTCGATGGCCTTGCGCTGCAGTTCGAAATCGACGCCGCGCTCGTAGCGGTGCGAAGCATCCGAGCTGAAGCCCAGCGCGCGCGCCTTGCCGGCGATTGCCGCGGGCGGGAAAAAGGCGCTCTCGAGGAACAGGTCGCGGGTCGCATCATTGATGCCCGAATGCTCGCCGCCCATGATGCCGGCCATCGCCAGCGGCTTTTGGTCGTCGGCAATCAGTGCGGTATCGGCCGACGGCGTCACGGTCTGTTCGTTCAGCAGCAGCAGTTGCTCGCCCGGCTTCGGCAGGCGCACGTGGATCGCACCGGAGAGTTCGGCATCATCGAAGGCATGCAGCGGCTGACCGAGTTCGAGCATCACGTAGTTGGTGACGTCGACCAGGAAGGAGATCGAGCGGGTGCCGCTGCGTTCGATGCGCCGCTTCATCCATTCCGGCGTCGCGGCGCGGGCATTGACGCCGCGAATGATGCGGCCACAGTAGCGCGAGCATGAAGCGGGGGCATCGAGCACCACCTGACGCGTGTCGGCAACGCTCGCCGCTATCGGCTTGACCTCGGGCGCCAGCAGCGGCGCCCCGGTCAGCGCCGAGAGTTCGCGCGCAATGCCGAGCAATGACAGGCAGTCGGCCCGGTTCGGTGTCAGCTTGAGCGTGATCAGTTGATCGTCGAGATCGAAATGGCGGCGGATGTCCTCACCCACCGGCGCATCGGCGGCCAGCGGCAGCAGACCGCCGTGATCCTCGGCAAGCCCCAGTTCGCGTGCTGAGCAGAGCATGCCAAAGCTCTCGATGCCGCGCACCTTGGCCCGTTTGATCTCGATGCCGGGCAATCGGGCGCCGACCCGCGCGCAGGGAACCTTCATGCCGACGGCGACATTCGGTGCGCCGCAGACGATCTGTAGCGGAGCGGAGTCGCCGACATTGACCGAGCAGAGCTTGAGCTTGTCGGCATCGGGGTGTCTCTCGACGCTCAGCACTTCGGCCACCACGACGCCCGAAAAGTCGGCGCCGGCGGGACGGCGTTCCTCGACTTCGAGACCCGCCATGGTCAACACGTGGCACAGCTCGTCGGTCGAGAGCGCGGGATTGCAGAGGCTGCGCAGCCAGGATTCGGAGAATTGCATATCAGTTGAATTGCGCCAGAAAACGCAGATCGCCTTCGAAGAACAGGCGCAGATCGGGGATCGAGTAACGCAGCATGGTCAGCCGGTCCGGGCCCATGCCGAAGGCGAAGCCCGTGTATTTTTC
>JANMTA010000173.1:0-5598 GCA_031389965.1 Betaproteobacteria bacterium | reverse complement strand
AGTGCGGCGAGCCCCGACAGGCGCAAGGGCCCTGCGCCGGCATCGAGCGGGCGGGCATGGGGGAAGAACTCGTCACCCATGATCTCGCGGGCGCGACGCGAAAAGTCGGCGCTGGCGAGACGGCGTTTTGCACTGTTATTGCGGCTCAGCGTGAAGGCGACATCGGGCCGCGCCAGCGCCATGCGCCGCAGCACCTCGTCGCAATGGGCAAACTCGGTGGCTTCGGTCTTGAGGAACTTGCGCCGCGCCGGGGTATTGAAATACAGGTCGGCGACTTCGATCACGGTGCCGCCGGCCAGCGCGGCGGGTTCGACGCCGTTGGCATCGCTGCGCAGGCGCCAGGCATGGGCTTGCGAGGCGTGTTTGCTGGTGACACTCACGCGGGCGACGGACGCGATCGAGGCCAGTGCCTCGCCCCGAAAGCCGTAGCTCGCAACGCGCTCCAGGTCGTCGAGGCTGCCGATCTTGCTTGTTGCATGGCGTGCCAGCGCCGGCGGCAGATCCTCGGGCGCGATGCCGCTGCCGTCGTCGGCGACGCGGATCAGGCGCACGCCGCCTTCTTCAAGCTGCACGTCGATCCGGGTGGCGCCGGCGTCAAGGCTGTTCTCCAGCAGTTCCTTGAGCACGGAGGCCGGGCGCTCGACGACCTCGCCGGCGGCGATCTGGCTGATCAGGAGATCCGGCAGCGGCTTGATGATTCCCATTTTTTCGTGAAAAGTGAAAGGTGAAACGTGAAAAGTGAAAGGTGAAACGTGAAACGTGAAACGGAAAAACTAAACGCAAGTCGCGGCCTGGAGCCTCTGACGTTTCACGTTTCACTTTTCACGTTTCACAATGAGCCGAAGGCGAATTATAGCTTCCGGTAAAATCGCTCCTTTCGCTTAACGCCCCCGCCCCGTGGAACTTCTTGCCCAGTTCATCGACATCATCCTGCATGTAGACAAGTATCTCGCCTTGTTGCTGGCGCAATACGGCACCTGGATCTACGTCATCCTCTTCGTCATTGTCTTCTGCGAGACGGGCCTCGTCGTTACGCCCTTCCTGCCCGGCGATTCGCTGCTGTTCGTGGCGGGGGCCCTGGCGGCCACCAGCGGCGGCGCATTCCAGATCGACATCGTCATTGCCGTGCTGCTCTCCGCCGCAATCCTCGGCGACAACACCAACTACTGGATCGGGCGCTGGTCCGGCAAGCGCATCCTGGCCTGGGGCGAGAAGCACCCGCGCTTTTTCAACCGCAAGGGCTTCGACATCGCGCATGCCTATTACGAGGCGCATGGCGGCAAGACCATGCTGGTGGCGCGCTTCATGCCCTTCGTGCGTACCTTCGCGCCTTTCGTCGCCGGCGTCGCCGGGATGAGCTATCCGCGCTATTTCGCCTTCGACCTGGCCGGCGCCTTTCTCTGGGTCTTCTCCCTGTGCCTGGCCGGGTACTGGTTCGGCAACATTCCCTGGGTCAAAGCCAACCTGTCGCTGATCATCTTCGCCACCATCGGCCTCTCGCTGCTGCCGCTGTTCATCGCCTGGCTGCGCCACCGCCTGGCGCCGAAGGCCTCCTGAGCGTGCGTGGTGTGGCGACCGCCGGCATGCTGCTGCTGTTGGGCGGCTGCGCGCAAACTGCCGACACGGCGCGCACGGTGGGCAAGTCGGCGCCGAGTTTCGATCCCAAACAGATCGGCAAAAGCGACATCGACCGCGTCGCCGATGCCCATCGCCGTGCGATATTCGCCAGCGTGCGGGTACTGGCCGAAAAGCTCTACCGGCGCAATCCGCGCGAGTGGAAAAAGGGCGGCCATGCCAGTATTGAAAAGGCACTGGATCGGCTGCTCGATCCGCGCACCGGCTGGCGCCTGCCGGAGGCGGCAGGGCGCACCGGTACCGATGCGATCCTGCTGAGTTTGCAGGCCGAGTTTGAAGGTGACCGCGTGGCGGTATTCATCGCCGGTGTGGGCGGCATGCTGAACGCGACTTTTGAGGAAAAGACGGAATTTTTCATGTTCGATGAACTGGACGCACAGAAGATCTACAACAGCGCGCGCAACCTTGAGATCGCCGCCTGGAAACTGGCCAATGCCCGCGATGCCGGCGGCGGCGGCTTGCTGCTGCTGAGCAACGAGATACCGCCCGCCGGGCAGCCGGCGAACCTGACCTTCGAACGAGAATTCGGCAAGATGATCGGCAACCTCGACATCCTGTCCGTTCTGCTCGCCGAAAAGGGGCATAGGATCATCGCCCGTGTGGTGCAAAACCTCGCCACGGCGGTATTTCTGCCGGTCAGGGGGCTCTGATGCCGCGCTATGTCATTCTGATTTCCGGACGCGGCAGCAACATGGTGTCGCTGCTCGACGCCGGCCTGCCCGGCGTATGCGCCGCGGTGATCAGCAATCGTGCCGATGCCACGGGCCTTGCGCTGGCCGCCGCGCGCGGCATCAGCACGGTGGCCGTCGATCATCGCGGCTTCGCCGCGCGCGAGGATTTCGATGCGGCGCTGGCGACTGAAATCGAGCGCCACGCGCCGGACCTGATCCTGCTCGCCGGTTTCATGCGCATTCTCGGCGACGGTTTCGTGCGCCGCTTTGAAGGGCGCCTGCTGAACATTCATCCCTCGCTGCTGCCGGCCTTTCCCGGCATCAGGACCCACGCCCGGGCGCTCGCTGCGGGGGTCCGGCTGCATGGCTGCAGCGTGCATTTCGTGACCACGGCGCTGGATGGCGGACCGATCATCGCCCAGGCGGCGGTGCCGGTGCAGGCCGATGATGACGAGGCCAGTCTTGCCGCACGCGTACTGCGCGAAGAGCACCTGCTCTACCGGCGCGTCGCGCGCTGGTTTCTCGAGGGGCGGCTGCAGTTGCTTGACGGCCGTGCGCGACTTGCGGGAGAGGCGCCGGCGAGCGGAGTCCTCCATGTTCCGCAGACCGTTTGAGCATGCCGCCGTGGCGCAGGCCTGAGATGCCACTTATTCTTGCACTGGTTGCGTCGACGCTGCTTCATGTCGCCGCAGTGGTCGCTCCGGGATGGGTATTGCCGGAAACGATGGAATCCGACCTGCCGCCGACCATCGACGCCGTGCTGGCCAAGTCGCCGGTGCCTCCCGAAACTGCGCCTGTGGCCAGGCCGGTGCCGAGGCCGCCAGTGAGAAAGCCGGCTCCGCCTTCAGCGGCACCAGTCGTTGTCGCGACACCCTCCGAGCTTCCCCCGGTCGCTGCACCGCCGCCACCAGCCGAGGAGCCTCCGCTCGACGTGCCGCCGGCGCCGTCCGCAAGGGATACCGTCTCCGGCTCTGGCGGAGACATAACCATTGAACCTGCCGCACCGGTTGCGGCGAATACCTCGCTGCCGGGCAAAGGGCGCATGCGCTACGTCATTACCCGCGGCGAAGCCGGCTTCATCATCGGTCAGGCGGTGCATAGCTGGGATCACGACGGTTTTACCTACCGTTTGAAAAGCATGACCGAGACCATCGGAATTGCCGCTTTGTTCAAGCCGGCGCAGGCATTCCAGAGCAGCCAGGGCGAGATCACCGACGCGGGTTTGCGGCCGCACGAGTTTCGTCACGAGCGTTCGGTCGGCATCGACACCGCAAGCTTCGACTGGTCGCGCCGCGTAATCACCTATGCCGGGCGCCAGGACATTCTCGGCGACGGCACCCAGGATCTGCTCTCGATGTATTACCAGCTGGTGCTGCTGGCGCCAAGGAGCGGCGCGATCGAGATGCCGATTGCCACCGGCCGCAAGATGGGGAACTATCGCTTCGAGGTACTCGGCGAGGAGATCCTGAGCTTCCCGACGGGCGAGCGGCGGGCTGTACGCATCAAGACGCGCAGCGGCAACGACCACATCGAAATGTGGCTGCCCGTCGGCGAAGGCGAACAGTCGCGCGGCATGCCGCTGAAGATTCGTATCACCGACCGCAAGGGCGAGATTTACAATCAGATTGCCGACGATCTGCCCTCAACTGAGACAAAATGAGCCTCGCCACCCACCCCACCCACCCATTGGTCCCGCCACGATGAACAATGAAAGAAAACCCGGCCGCTCGCAGCGGTCGACCCGCAGTGCGTCGGGCTCCGTCCGCCGTAGCGACGCATCGGCCAGGCCGGGGGGGCCCGGCGTCGGCGATGCGTCAAGCGCGGAGGGTCTTGCCGCCGACCTGCTGAATGCCGCGGTGGCGGCCACGGCCCAGCTATTGACCTTCATCCAGCCGGCCGATGCCGCGCTGTCGGCCTTCTTCCGCGCACGCAAGAGCGGTGCCCGCGACCGCGCCTTCATCGCCGAAACCGCCTATGCAGTGCTACGCAGGAAGCGCCTGCTGGAGCGCCTGGCGGCGTGCGGGCCGAACCTCGAAGCGGCCTTCCTCGCTCCCGGTGCGACGCTGAAGCGCGGGCCCAGAGACGGAACCAGGCAGACTGGCGCGCGGCGCATTTCTCCACGTGAACTGGTGCTGCTGTCCCTGTCGCGGGTGCGCGGCATGTCGCAGCGCCAGCTGGAAGGCGCGCTGCTGCCGGGCGAAGCCGAGTGGCTGGCGGACATTCGGCGCCAGCCGGAACCCGAACTGACACTGGCTGAACAACTGGATTTCCCCGACTGGCTGGCCGAGCGTCTCTCAAGTCAAGCGACGGGCCGCCCCGAGATTGACTTGGCCCCCACGGGGGCCGGCGCGGATGGTGCTTCCGCGCCGGGGGCCGTGCCGGTTCCGCGCATGACGCCCGAAGAACTGCTGGCATTGGCGCGCGCGCTGAACACCCCGGCGCCGCTCGACCTGCGCGTGAATACGCTGAAGGCCGAGCGCGACGACGTGGTCCGTCGGCTCGCCGCCGACGGCATCGCCGCGGCACCGACGCCGTATTCGCCGCTCGGCCTGCGCCTGAAGACCAAGCCCTACCTGGCGAAGCATCCGGCCTACCTCGACGGCAGCATCGAAGTGCAGGACGAGGGCTCGCAACTGCTGGGCTTTTTGCTGCAGCCCAAGCGCAGCGAAATGGTGGTGGATTTTTGCGCCGGCGCCGGCGGCAAGACGCTGATCCTCGGCGCGCTGATGCGTTCCACCGGGCGCCTGTATGCCTTCGACGTATCCGACAAGCGCCTGGCCAAGCTCAAGCCGCGCGCCGCGCGCGCCGGCCTGTCGAACGTGCATCCGGCCTGCCTCTCCGGCGAGAACGACACGCGCGTCAAGCGCCTGCAGGGCAAGGTCGATCGCGTGCTGGTCGATGCGCCGTGTTCCGGGCTGGGCACCCTGCGCCGCAATCCCGACCTGAAGTGGCGCCAGTCGCCGCAAAGTGTCGATGAACTCACCGCCAAGCAGGCCGCCATCCTCGCCGCCGCGGCCAAGTTGCTGAAGCCGGGCGGGCGTCTGGTGTATGCCACCTGCAGAATCCTCGCAGAAGAGAACGAGGACATCGTCAACGCCTTCCTGGCGACGCATGCCGACTTCCATCGCCTTTCCGCGCAGGAAGTGCTGGCGGCGCAGGGCATCGCCATCGACTGCGGCGAGGACATGCGCCTGTCGCCGCAAAGTGTCGATGAACTCACCGCCAAGCAGGCCGCCATCCTCGCCGCCGCGGCCAAGTTGCTGAAGCCGGGCGGGCGTCTGGTGTATGCCAC
>JANMTA010000169.1:0-3553 GCA_031389965.1 Betaproteobacteria bacterium | reverse complement strand
GCCGTGACCGAGACCACCGCCGGGAAGCGGCTGCCGTCCTTGCGGATGTAGGTCAGCTCGTAGATGTCCTCGATGCCGCGCGAGGCCTTGAACACCAGGGCCTCGAAGCCCGGGGTAATGGGTGTGTCGAGCTCGATACTGAGCGCTGCGGCGCGCGCGATGACTTCCTGCGGGTCGGAGATGTCGGCCGGGGTGATCTTGTTCATCACGTCGGCCGCCGTATAGCCCAGCATGCGTTCGGCACCGACGTTGAAAATCTGGATCACGCCCTTGGCGTCGGTAGCGATACTGGAGAAATTCGCGCTGTTGAAAATTGCGCTTTGCAGCGCGCCGGCCTTGAGCAAGGCATCTTCGGCCTGTTTGCGCGTACTGATGTCCCTCAGGATTCCGGTGAAGTAGCGCTGGCCACCCAGCCACATCTCGCTCACCGCAATCTCCAAGGGAAAAACACTGCCATCCTTGCGTCGACCGACGACTTCGCGGCCGAGGCCACTGGCACGCGCCTCGTCGCTCGGACTGTAATATTCGAGGGAACCTTCACGCTGGTCGCGATCCAGCTCGGGTATCAGCAGGCTGAAGTTCTTTCCGGCCAGTTCTGCCGCGGCATAGCCGAACATGCGTTCCGCAGACGGGTTCATGGTCTCGACCATGCCACCACGGGCATGGATGGTGACGATGCCATCGACCACGGTATTGAGTATCGTCTCGACCAGCGCGGCACTGTCGCGCAAGGCCTGCTGCACGGCATATTCCTTGCTGACATTGCGAAACACCAGCACGGCGCCGACCACCCGGTCGTTACGGTCGCGAATCGGTGCGCAACTGTCGGCAATCGCGCACTCGCTGCCGTCGCGTGCAATCAGCACGGTGTGGTTGGCCAGACCCTGGACCGTGCCATGTGCCAGGGTAGCGATGACCGGAATGATGGCGGGTTCGCGGGTTTCCTGGTTGATGATGTTGAAAACCTCCTGCACCGGACGACCGACCGCTTCCGCCTGCGTCCAGCCGGTGAGTTGTTCGGCAACGGGATTCAGGCGCGCCACCTTCGCCTCGGCATCGGTGGCGATCACCGCATCGCCGATCGAATCGAGCGTCACGGCAAGTTGCTCCTCGCTGTCGCGCAAGGTGCTGTTGGCCCACGCCAATTCGGTGCCAGTCTTCTGCTGCACCTCGAGCAGATGCGCCGTTTCGAGATGGACCGCATCCTTGAGTCGCTGCTGTCTTTCGCGCAAGAAGAAATAGGCGAAGGACAGCGCAACCAGCAGCGCAAGGAATCCGGTAAAAATGATGACGCCAAACAACTGGCGCATGGTCGCCTGGAACTCGGCTTCGCGTTGCACCAGCACGCCTTCCTCCAACTGGACGACACCGGCCATCTCGACACGAATCGCATCCATCAACTGCTTGCCGTGACCGCTACGCTCATTCGCCAACGCGGCAGTCAGATCACCGTTGCGACGCAACTCGATATTGCGCGCCAGATGCGCCATTTTGGCGTCCACCAGGGGGGCCATGGTGTCCAGGTGTTTCTGGGCCGCAGCGAGCAAGGTGAGTGTGCGCAATTCTTTCAGGGATGCGGACACCCGGTCACGCACCGCCAGATACGGAGCCAGAAAGCTTTCGTCACCCGTCAGCAAATAACCGCGCTGGCCGGTTTCGGCGTCGACCAATGCCGCCATCAAGTCGTCCGCCTTGTTCAATACAGAGGAGGTATGCAGGCGCACCGCTGCGGCTTCATCGAACTGCCGGAAACTCCAGAACGATGCCACCACCACCAGCATGGCCAGCAGTACCGCGCCGACAAACCCGGCAGCAAGGTTGCGATTGGCTTTCACGGAACCCCCACCCTGCGCCCTGCCAGCATCGCGGCTGCGGATGGCGGATTCGACATTGTTGCGGACATGGACAACCTCACTTGGGCGCGAACGGGGCTGACGGGTCGCGCGACCGCAGGTGCCAAAAGACACTCAAGCATTTATACGCTCATGCCGCACCCACCCGGCCATGCCTGCATGGCGCCGATGCGTCAACCTTGAATCAATGCTTGAATTTTTTGGCCCGATGCCCCATGGTGACAACTGGTTTCTCTCTGCTCTGTGCGCCAACGCACATACAGGCGTGACATGTGGAATTCGTTGGCCGGCAGGCGATCTCGACCCTACCTCCGACACGGCAACATTGAATATGTCGGCAGGGCGGGCCGAGGCCGCAGCGAAGCGTATTGACCGGGCTGCTTACAGTTGCGACTTGAAGTAGTGGAAGGAATGGATAAATGCATCTCGCATTTTTTCCATTTCGGCGACCATGGCTTCCCATGTACTTTCACCGGCGGCCTTGATTTCGTCCAGTTTGGCGACGGCCAGCTTGGATTGGTGGCGCAGCTTCTTCATTTCTTCCCGGTACCTGTCGCGCACGTCGGCTTTCGCCTCCTGCGCCCTGGCTTCCAGGTCGTCCATTTTTGCGTTCAACTCGTCGAGCTGAAGTTTCATTTTTTCGATGTAGGCGTCTCGTGTGGTCATGATGATTTCCCTTGCTGTTGAAAAGTGATTGGGCCAAGCGCGGGCTTCATGACCAGGCTATCCGCATCCAAGTGCTGCTCCTGTGCGCTGCCGCACACATGCCGAAAGATGCCTGATTTTTCCTGCTTCAATCCATGAATCGCATTCGGCATGCCGGACGTCCGGCATTGCTATGTACGCTATCGAACGGAGTGTTCACCGGCGGGCATCTACGATTTAGCCGCATTGATATGGATGTAGCTCACAGATTGCCGGCGCAGGCGTTGGCAAGGCTGGTAATCATTGATCTGATCACCACTCATTCAGGAGAATGGAAATGTACAGAACGCTAATTGTTGCGCCACTTGCGGCGCTTCTGCTCAGCGCGTGCGTAGTAGCACCCGCGGGCCATGGCCCGGGAATGGTTGTGGCACCAGCCCTGCCGGTGATCGTGGAATTAAGTGTAGAGCCGTACTACTATCAAAGTGGATATCACTATCACTACGACAATAACCGCTGGCAGTACTCGAATTCAAGATCCGGCCCCTGGACGGATCTCCCCAGGAGCCACTACCCTAACGAGACCAGATTCAAAGGCCGTGGTGACGGGCGAGGTGATGGCCGCGATGACCGTCGAGGTGATGGCCGCGGTGACCGTCGAGATGATGGCCGAGGTGATGGCCGAGGTGGCGACCGGGATGATGACCGTCGCGACCGGAGATAAACCCATAAACCATAAGGACGGCATGAGCTTGATCTCCCTGACCGGAAGGATTGCCGTCCCGCCAGCGCTCCGGAAATTCGGGAAAAACTCTCCCTGGAATCGAGAGGCTCGCTTAATCGACGCCTACATGACTTGAGAAAGGTAAGAACCCAATCGCATATCGGTGGCGAAAATATGTTCGGTTAGCCAACGTTCCAGAAATTCGACATGTTGATTTACCGCTGACTTGTCCGCCTGAAGGATCTCCTGCCTTAGTTCCTTGGCGCTCTTGATCAATTCCTGGTGCTCCGCTTTGTGTTCTTCGATTCCCGCATAACGATACTTCAGCATT
>JANMTA010000279.1:0-16070 GCA_031389965.1 Betaproteobacteria bacterium | reverse complement strand
GGAGAACCCTGGCCGCCGCGTGGCCCAGTGTCGGCGAACTTGCCGCACCTCTGGTGGCGGCCTTGATCCTTGATGCCGCCATGTTGCGCATCGGTGTGGAGCGCCTCGAAGACGGTTGCATTCTTGTCGATGGCGGCATTGCCGTTTCGGGCAGCCTGGAGGCTGGGAGGCGAATCGCCGAAATTTGCCTCGCAGGCCTCGGCACGGTAAATCTGCAGACGGGCAACTCCTTTGCACGCTGGCCGGTGGGTGTCGCCGTCCATACCACCAACCCCGTGCTGGCCTGCCTTGGCAGCCAGTATGCCGGGTGGAGCCTGGCCCACGGCGAGGGCAAGGGATCCTTCCATGCCTTGGGCTCGGGTCCGGGACGCGCTCTGGCGGCCAAAGAGGAACTTTTCGCAGAGCTCGGATACCGTGACCAGTGTGAATCGGCCTGCCTGGTGCTTGAAGTCGACAAGCGACCCCCGCCGGAAATTGTCACCAAGATCGTTCGCGACTGCGGTATCAAGGCCAGCAACCTGACTCTGATTTTGACGCCCACCAGCAGCCTCGCCGGGGGCCTCCAGATCGTCGCTCGCGTGGTCGAGGTGGCGTTGCACAAGGCCCATGTCCTGGGGTTCCCGCTCGAACAAATCATCGACGGTGTCGGCAGCGCACCTCTGCCGCCTCCGGCCCCTGACTTCCTGACTGCGATGGGCAGGACAAACGATGCAATTCTTTTCGGCGGTGACGTCCATCTTTTCGTTCGCGGCGGCATGGCGGCCGCCGCAGACCTGGCGAAAGCGCTTTCCTGCACTACTTCGCGGGACTATGGCCGACCATTTGCGGAGATTTTCAAGGCTTGCAAGTTTGACTTCTACCAGATCGACCCTCAGCTTTTTGCCCCTGCGCGGGTAGCTGTCACTGCGATCGACTCCGGCCACACTTTCCATGCCGGCCACTTTGACGAAGTTCTGCTCGACAAGTCCTTCGGGAGCATTGCGTGATGCGTCGCTTCGCGATCATGACCGATGACCCCGGCTGGCACGGGGATGAACTGCGTGCCGCATTTTCCCTGCGCGGCTGTGAAGCCACGTTCGTTTCGCTCACCGGCTGTCGATTCGACATCGGCGCACCGCATGGCCTGGTCATTCCCGGATTCGAGGGGCTGCCCGATGGAGTTTTCGTGCGCAGCATCTCGGCCGGGACGCTTGAGCAGATCACGCTGCGCCTGGGAGTCCTGCATGCGCTACAGGAACTCGGCGTGCCGGTCTACAACGATGCCCGGTCAATCGAGCGCAGCGTCGACAAGTCGATGACCAGTTTTCTGCTCAAATTGCGCGGCATCCCGACACCGCCCACGTGGGTCAGCGAGTCGGAGCCGGCGGCACGCGCCTTGGCGATGCGCGAAACGGCAGCCGGTCGCGAACTCGTCCTAAAGCCATTGTTCGGCTCGCAGGGCAAGGGCCTGCGCCGCATCTCTGACATCCGCGACCTGCCATCGGCGAATGAAATGAACGGGGTTTTTTACCTGCAACGTTTCATAGACTGCGGCGAGGGCAATTGGCACGACTGGCGCGTGTTTGTGATTGGCGGTCGGGCGGTAGCGGCAATGATCCGTCGCGGCAAGACATGGATAAATAATGTTGCGCAAGGCGCAGACTGCGAAGTCGCCGAACTGACGCCCCGGTTACGAAATCTGGCAGAGGGAGCATCGCGAGCACTCGGCATGGATTATGCCGGTATCGACGTTATCCGCGATCCGGCAACCGGGTACTCGGTGATCGAAGTCAATAGCATTCCTGCCTGGAAAGGCCTCCAGGCCGTTTGCAGTTTGAACATCGCGCAGGCGCTCGTGGACGACCTGCTGGCGCATGCGTTGCCCTTACAACTAATGGGCGCAAGATGAACAGGTTAGCACTCGTCCCATGTCAGATTTCCGCGCTTGTCGAGGACGTCTGCGAACTCGATGTCCGGGCGTTCAAGCCGGGCAACGTAAGCTTCGCTTCTCCCGGCCACGGCATGACTGCCGCGCATTTCGTGCAAAGCGCCAGGGCGATTGCGAAACCGCTGACGCGCGACGGCGCAACGGTCGGAGACCGCATTCTTGATTCGGTCACGGCAACCAGGGCTGCGGTCCGGTGCAATACCAACCTTGGAATAATTCTCCTGCTCGCGCCGCTGGTGCAGGCGGCGCTGAGCCACATGCCGATGACTGATTTGCGGAGCCGTCTCGAACCAATCCTTCGCGGGCTCTCGGTTGATGACGCTGAGCGGGCCTTTGCGGCCATTCGTCTCGCCGCTCCCGGCGGTCTGGGCGAGAGCACGCAGCACGATGTTCGCGCGCCGGCCTCTACAGACCTGGGCACAGCGATGCAACAGGCTTCAGGGCGCGATCAGATTGCCCGTCAATACGCCACCGGTTATGAGGACATTTTCGCCTTCGGCGTGCCGCTCGCGGAACTGGCACTGCGCCGCCATGCCGGCGAGGACTGGGCGGCGGTCGATGTTTTTCTCGGCTTGCTCGGACAGTGGCCCGACACACATATTGTCCGCAAGCATGGCCTGGACGTGGCCAATGCGGTCTGCCTCGAGGCACGGCAGATACGGGCAAGGTTTGTAGCAACGTCGCCCGAGGCGGCCATGCCCCTGTTACTGGATCTTGATGCGTCGCTGAAGGCCCGCGGCATCAATCCGGGCACAAGCGCCGACCTCACTGTTGCCGTATTCGTCGCTGTACGCCTGCAAGAGGCGCTCGACAAGATTGCGAATGAACCGCCGGCCGAGTTGGCCGGCGGCATTTGCCCCCCGCGGGCGCTTGCCCGCGAGTTTCATCAACCTTTATAAAGGAGAAACAAAATGGCTGTAATCGATCGCGTTCTGGTAGGTGAATCGCTTGTGGGAGACGGGAATGAGATTGCGCACATCGACCTGATCATCGGGCCGCGGGGCAGTGCCGCAGAGTCTGCGTTCTGCAATGCGCTGTGCAACAACAAGGATGGCTTCACGTCGCTGCTCGCCGTCGTTGCGCCCAATCTGATCACCAAGCCGAATACCGTGATGTTCAACAAGGTGACCATCAAGGGCGCCAAGCAGGCCGTGCAGATGTTTGGTCCGGCACAGCGTGCAGTCGCCATGGCAGTTGCTGACTGCGTCGAGGATGGCACCATCCCCGCTGCCGAGGCCGACGATCTGTTCGTTTGCGTCGGCGTATTCATTCACTGGCTTGCCGAGGACGATACCAAGATCCAGGACTACAACTACGCTGCTACCAAGGAGGCACTTAAGCGTGCCGTTGCCCGCGAACCGAAGGCCGCTGAAGTTGTGGCCAAAAAGGGTGCTGCCGGTCACCCGTTCGCCGCGCATCTGTAATTCGCCGCACCGTTCACTGCCCGTCCCACCAGGCCGGCCGGTCTGGCGGGGCGCCGCAGCGGTGGATGCCAATTACAAAGGCAGTTCGCAAGAAACGCGTACCCCGGCATGGAGAATTCCCATGAAATGCCTGAATTGTGATCACGATGTTCCGCAGCTTGACAATGACCATCTGATTGCATGCAGCGGTCTGACGCTGCAAGAGTACGCCATAAGGCATTGCCTGCCTCTTGAATTGCTGGTCAGCACCGACCAGCTGAATCAGCGTCCGCGGGCCTCCGATTTCATCCCTGTAGCGAACATACCCGGCGAAACGGCACGCGCCGTCCTCGAAGGTCTCCGCTTGGCCGGCCTTCTTGGCAGCGAGGGGGAGTTTGCCGTAATCCCTGGCGGCATTCGTTGGCTTGATCTTCTTCTTTGGGACCTGGGCACCCTGACCGAATACGGGTTCCGTTATTGCCAGGACTATGAATTCGACGAATCCACCAACCGGGTTGTAGCCCGCAACCGGTTGCGGTCGCTGCGCCGGAATTTACTGGGGCGACCGCGTGATGCCATGATCCCGGTTCCTCCGCCTGATTTTGCAACCGCTTTCGCCGTATGCATAGCGCATTGCGGTGAAATTCAGGCGGGCTATCTGTTCATTGAACTGAAGCGGCGCGCCGACGCCGAAGATGTCACCGCATGGCTGGAGCGCGAGCATGGCATCGCCATGCACTGCCTGAGCAGCGACAACGAAGAGCCCATACTCCTGAGGACCATGACTCCGGCCGACAGCCGTTGCCTGTTGGCGGCGCTCGAGCCACAACTTCGTGCCATGCCCGGCGTATGGGATCGTTTCAACACAACTACTCCGGAGATAACGGTAGCCAAGGAGCTTTCCTTCGATTCGGCACATTTCATTACCGATCATCCGGCCAAGTGTTCCAACCAGCACGGCGGGCGCTATGTGCTGCGGGTCAAGGTGCGGGGCCGGATTGACCCCATCACCGGTTGCGTGGTCGACTTCGGTTACCTAAAAAAGGTGGTAACACGCGAGATCGTCGAGTTGTTCGATCACCACCATTTGAACTATGTTGCCGGCGAATTGGCATGGCGCTCGACAACCGAGATGATGTGCGTGTTCATCTGGGAACGCCTGATTGACCATCTGCCGGCGCTCGCTGAACTGGAACTTTACGAAACGCCGCAGTCATGGTGCCGCTACACGGGGCCGAGTCTTGCCGAGTTCCAGAAAAGTGGCCGGAACCCCCTGCTGACCTGGTTCCAGCAGGAAACACTGGGGCGCTCGCCGTGGCGCTTGCTGCTCGACCCTGAGGCCGGGGAGTCTCTGCGCACCGTTAATCGGGTCCGTTCAGCCCGGTTCTGACCGGGTCCAGCGAGCGAGGTCGGAATGATCCAGACAGCCATCATGCAAGGCACTCGCCAAGAGCACGCCGGCGGCTCCACATTGGGCAAGCGCATCGAGGTCGGCGGCGTGGCGAACACCGCCGGCGGCGAAAATCTCGCGCCCATTGGCCCGGTCGACCAATTCGGCGAGCCTTTCAAGGTCCGGTCCAAGTCCGGCGCCCACCCGGGCAAGTGTCATGGCGATGAGCCTTCCGGGCCAAAGCGATGCATCGGAGAGCATCGTCGGCGGGCCGATGAAGCGGTCGCCGCGAAAATCGAGCGACAACACGGCCGGATCCTGGACGCCCGCAACAAAATCGTGGGACACGCTCTCGCTGCCGATCACGGCCACACCGAGCTCCCGCGCCTGCCATTCGACGAGGGAAGCCACATCGGCGATGCCGGTGTCGGCCCAGATCGCGAGTTCCGGGAAACGCCGGTGGATGCTTTCGATCGTCGCGAGGTTGTCGCCACGTCCCTGAATCGAATCGAGGTCGGCAAGGTAGAGGCGGTCGAACGGGTAAAGGTCGAGGAGCGCGGCGACAACGTCCTCGGGTGCACTACCAGAGCAGAGTTTGGTAAGCATTGGCCGGTAACTGGCCCGGTCACCCCTCACTGCGCGGACGACTTTGCCGCCAAGAATATCGACAACGGGGATCGGTCTGAAAACCATGGCGGTGCCATCAAGAGAATATTTGTCTACGAACATGTCACCGGCGGCGGTCTTGCCGATCAAGCGCTGCCGGCATCGCTGGCCCGCGAAGGCGACCTGATGCTCGAAGCGATGGTCGATGATCTCATAACTCTTGGCGGCATGGACATCGTGGTGACACGGGACTGGCGGCTTGGTCCCATGCCGGAGCCCGTGCGTACCCTGCGCGTCGAGCCCGGGGAGGACATCGAAGTTGTGCTGCGCCGGGGGTTGAACGAGGCCGACGCGATCTGGCCGGTGGCGCCGGAATCGGACGGCGTTCTGGAGCGCGTGTGCCGTTTCGCGACTGCCTGCGGAACTGCGGTCATTGGCAGCACGCCCGCGGCTATACAAGTCAGCGCCAGCAAGTCGGCAACTGCAGGTATCCTTGCGCAGCACGGAATTGCCGTTGTTCCGACCTATCGCACTCCGGCCGAGGTTCCGGACGAATACGAGAATCTGGTCATCAAGCCCGACGACGGTGCGGGCTGTGTTGAAACCCTTCTGTTCAGTCGCACTGCGGCATCGGCATGGTGGTTGCGGCATGGTTCGGCCAGATTTGTGGTGCAGCCGTATATTGCCGGTGAGGCGCTGAGCCTGTCGATGCTGTGCGCGGACGGGGCGGTCGATATCATTTCCTGCAACACCCAGCGTGTGCGCCTCGTCGGCGGGATCTTCGAATTCCGGGGCGTGGTCGTCAATGCCGATCCGGCCGGACGCGAGACCTACCGCGGATTGGCATCGGCAATTGCCGGAGCCATTCCCGGCCTTTGGGGCTATGTAGGCATAGACCTGATCGAGACTTCCGGCGGACCGGTGGTGGTCGAAATAAACCCGCGCGTGACAACGTCCTACGCCGGGCTAATGCGGGCGCTCGGGATCAATACAGCGGCGCGCATCCTTGCCATGCGCGCTGACGGGATGAAGTCCCTGCCGCCCTTGCCGGCCGGCACCCGGGTCGAGATCGAGACGTGCGATGCGAACGAGTGACTACATCGGGTGGGACATCGGCGGTGCGCACCTGAAGGCCGCCTACCTCAACGGCGATGGCACGGTCGAGCATGTTCTGCAATTGCCCTGTCCGCTTTGGCAGGGCCTTTCGTACTTGCGCGACGCGCTCGGGCAGGCGCTCGACGAACTGCCGGACCGCGCGGCTTGCCACGCGATAACAATGACCGGAGAACTTGTCGACCTCTTTTCCAGCCGCGCCGAAGGCGTGCGCCAATTGCTGAATACCGTCGCCAGCCGGCTACCCGCTGAGCGCATCAGCGTCTATGCAGGCGACGCCGGTTTTGTATCCCCGGCAGGTAGCGAGGGGCTGGTCGAGCAGATCGCTTCGGCAAACTGGATGGCCACGGCCGCCTTCCTTGCCCCGCTCGTTCCCCAGGCGCTGATTGTCGACATCGGCAGCACGACGACCGACATCATCCCGGTACGTGGAGGCATTCAGGCGAGGGGCAGAAACGATCACGAAAGACTGGCATGTCAGGAACTGATATATACCGGCATCGTGCGTACGCCGGTCATGGCAGTTGTGGACCGCTTGCCATTTGACGGGGAGTGGGTCGAGCCGATGGCCGAACATTTTGCCGTGATGGCAGATGTTTATCGTCTCTGCCAGCAGCTTCCCGTCGATGCCGATCAGATGCCCACAGCGGACAACGGTGGCAAAAGTGTCATTGACAGCGCCCGTCGCTTTGCACGTCTGCTGGGCCGCGATATGGAGTCAGCCTCCCTCGGCGCGTGGCGCCGCTGCGCCGAATACGTGGCCGAGCGCCAGTTGCGGCGGATTGCCGACGCCAGTGCCCGGATACTTTCGCGCGAAACTCTGGATGAAGACGCCCCGTTGATAGGTGCGGGCGTCGGCCGCTTCCTGGTGCTGAAACTGGCCGAGCGACTCGAACGACCTTATGTCGATTTTTCGCAATACATCAATTTCGCACCCGCGACCGAACATTGGCTGGCGAGTTGTGCGCCGGCCATTGCCGTTGCCGGGCTGGCGAGAACCAGGCACCAGTCCAGGCAAACGGCAGATTCAGCCACACAAAGCGATTCCGGCGCAGTTTGCCGAGCACAAAACGGGAGCATCTCATGTGGGTCGTGAAACTAGGTGGAAGTCTCATAGACAGCGCCGAACTTCAGTCCTGGCTGGGTGTCCTGGCGAGCTTTGGCGGCGGGCGGGTGGTCATCGTTCCCGGCGGCGGTCCTTTCGCCAACCAGGTTCGCAGGGCGCAGGATCTCTGGGGATTTGACAACAAGGTCGCCCATCGCATGGCGATCCTGGCCATGGAACAGTACGGATTGATGATGACCGGAATTCGCCCGGATCTCAGGCGCGCAAGTTCGAAAATGGAAATGGAGCGATTGCTGCGGGAGGCTGCCGTTCCGGTCTGGCTGCCGGGGGTCATGACATTTGAGAATCCGGAAATACCGGAAAGCTGGGAGATCACGTCGGACAGCCTGGCGGCCTGGCTGGCCGAAAAGATGGGTGCCGAAATGCTTGTCCTGGTCAAGCCGTTCGAACCGACCGGGGATGTTCTGACGGCTCACGACCTCTGCGCACGAGGGGTTGTCGACCCTTTGTTTCCGACCCTAACCAAGGAAGCGCGTTACGAGTCCCGGCTGTTTGGCAAGATGGAGCATGGAATGATGGAGCGGATGCTGGTCACGGGCATGCGCGGCGGAAGCCTGATTAACACGCGGCGGCCGGAGCAGGCGGTTGCCCCGCCTGCCAGCCGCGCGCGAGCGACCAAGCGGCCGCATCGATCGCCCTCACGCATGTCACCGACCGGTCAGCGCGGGTAGGGTAGTGACCCGCGGGAAATTTTCTTTTCCTCGGCCTGAGCGCACGGTCACGCGATCATCGCTCGAGCGGCGGTCATTTCTGCAGCAGGCGATGGCGCTGGTCGCCGCCTGTTCATTCTCGCCGATCATTTCAGCCCAGTCCGGCGTTCCGCCGTCGTTGCGCCCCGTGCCCAGGAAGGGTGCGGCCGCAAACCGCGTCTTCCTGCATCCCGACTGCCTGCTTCATCTGGCAGGCACTGACCACCCGGAACGACCCGCAAGGTTGACTGCGGTTCATTCGGCGCTGGCCGATCGCCTGGCCGGGAAAGGTCGATTCACGGTACCGCGACCGGCTACCTTGGATGAGCTTCTGTCATGCCATTCGCAGGAATATATCGACCTGGTCAGGAGGGAAATCCGTAAAGGAGCGCAGACTCTTTCGACCGGGGATACGCCGATCTCCTCCGGCTCGCTGGTTGCCGCCCTGGCCGCGGCAGGAACGGTAATGACTGCCGTCGACGCCGTGGTGACGGGCGATTCAAGGACCGCCTTCTGCGCAGTTCGGCCGCCTGGACACCATGCGTCGCGCGACAAAGGAATGGGGTTCTGCATTTTCAACAATGTTGCCCTTGGGGCACGCCATGCGCAGCGCAAGTACGGGATCACTCGCGTGCTGATTGTGGACTGGGACGTGCACCACGGCAATGGAACTCAGGACATCTTCTGGAACGACGGATCGGTCCTTTTCTTCGACACTCACCTGGAAAACTGGTATCCCCATACCGGCGCCGCAAGCGAGCAGGGGGAAGGCAAGGCGCTTGGCCTCATCATCAACCGGCCTTTCGCCAAGGGCGCGGGACGTACCGAAATCCTCGGCGCATTTCGCGACACGCTCATCCCTGCCGCAGAGCGTTTCCGGCCTGAGCTGGTGATGATATCGGCCGGTTTCGATTCCCGTGCCGGCGACCCACTGGGTGGCCTTGCCTTGAACGACGCGGATTTTGCGGAACTTACCGACTTGGTGCTCGGAATCGCGGATCGCCATTCCGGCGGCCGGTTGGTTTCGGTACTCGAGGGCGGCTACAACTTGGAAGGACTTGCCGGCGCGGTGGCAGCCCATGTCGGGCGCCTGGCTGCCGAGCGTTGATGGCCGCTGTCGCGGATGGCCGAACGGACGTGAGCGAAGGCAGCCGCATCAAGCCCTCCAGTACGAATCCCCCGTTCGCACAAGGCACTTCGAAAACCGAGGTAATCCGGGTGCAGTTCGATCAGCGGTGCGATATCGGTGATGGCAAGCGACCCGGCCAGTCCCGCCAGCAACCCGCTGGCTTGCGCCGCGACGACAAATTCTGCCAGCCGGCTATCGGCAATCCGGCCACGGATCGAGCCACCGCTCTTGATCGCGGTATCGAGCATGATTCCGGCGAAACCTGCCGCGGCGAAATCGGGAACGTGAAAAGCTTCATGGCCGAGGTCGCCAAACAGTACCGCAACCAGCCGAATGCCACGGCGAGCATGGGCTGAAAGCGCATCCAGGCAGGTCGCCGACATTGGGCTCGGGAAGAAGCCGACCTTCACGTAGTCAACACCGGTGGCCGCCATCTGTTCGACTGCCCTGCCAATCTGGCCGATATCCATCTCGACCAGGTCGCCCACCGTGGCGCTGACGGGAACGCGGCCGGCGACTGCCGTAACCACGGCCCGGATCGTATTGTCATCCAATGCGCCGAGCGCACCAAGGGCGGGGTTCTTGAGGTCGATGATGTCCGCGCCGCCTTCGAGCGCAATCATCGCTTCGGCGCAGGTCGTCACGCTGGCGAGCATGCCGGTAGTCGCCCCGCCAGAGGTCAGCGATTTCATGGAGCCTCGCCAGTCGCCTTCAGGCGATAATGGTCTTCGATCCGCCCGACTACCCAGCCCCATGCTTCAAGTTCCTCGGGGCCGGCGGTCTTGTCGATGGCAATCGACAGATAGGCGACCTCGCTGCGGATCTTTTCCTCGGAAATCATACCCAGTCGGCTTGCAAGAATGCAGGCCTCGATCACGGCGGCCTGGGCGCGATTGAAGCCGCGGAAGGGCGCATGGGTTTCCGCATGCACCTGTCGGCAAATCAGCTGCGGCCGGACCGGGTCATCCTCGACCCGGTCCAGGCGCAATTCCAGGTGCGCAAGGGCGCCGGCAAGCCGGCGGCCGGGAATCTTGTGTGCATCCTCGGTCGGCCAGTCATGTCGTCCGGTCAGGCAGCCGGCGAAAATCCGCACGTCGTCGGTAAGATTCAACACTGCGTGCCTGTCACGCAGCACGTTGTCCAGGGTCGTCGATGGCCGGAACGGCGAGAGAACGACCGCGTCGCCCTCATGGCGAAAGCCGAGCGGAACGGCGTGGACGCCGCCGTCGGCACGCCGGGTCGTCGCGATGGCCTCGTAAATCCGTTGCGCAGTTTTCATTGTTTGCCACTCGCCGGCTTGTTCATCTCAAGTGGCAGCCCGCTTTCCGGTCCGCATCGGGCGCGGCCATCCGTACCGCCGGCAACGGCGCAGCCCCAAGCCAGCGGCTGATCCTGTGTGTAGCGCTTGCCGAGTTGCCAGGCAATTTCGGCCCGTCCAAGTTCCACGCCAAGGTAAAAGGCATGGCTGGCATCGTGTTCCACCTTCAAGCCCGGATAGAACTCAAACGGGTCGGTGCCGAGCAGCATCCCGTCCCGGTTGTAGACGTGTATGCCGGCGGCGCTGACCTGGATGCGGAAACTAGGATCTTTCACCGCACCGGCGAACTCGGCAATTTCCGCGGCGGCGTAGGGAAATGGCCGGCGCTCATGCAAGGCCATCAGCTTGTCGCCAATGTCGCGGGGCAGCGCGCTGTCCGCACGGGAGGCAAACATCATTCGCCTGGCGAAATCGGCCTCGCGCACCGCAGATCGCGCATGCGGACTGACTTCGGTGGCAAGGATATTGGTTATCCCGAGTTCCGATGCGATGCCTAACAGTAAGGCGTTCATGCCCGCGGTATCTGCATCCGTGAGCTCGGTGAGGTTGCCGATGCCCATCATTATTTCGGTGTCCGGCAGCATGTTGCGCAGTTCCCGGTAACGGACGATCGCGTCGGTGAATCCGAAATGGATGGGATCGAGAATCGAATCGGCAATGCACTTCCGGCCGCGGGCTTGCAGTGCCCGCACGGAGCGCACGAGGGACTCGATGTCTCCGGCTTCCGACGGGATGACGACAGGCACTGACGCCACTTCGTCCGCCACCCAGAGGGTCTCCTCCTTCAGACTAAGCAGGTAGTGCGCCCCGGCGCGGCCGCCGCGAAGCAGTTCGTCGGTGTCATGCGAGTCGATGCTAACCTGGTAACCGGCTTCGATCAGGGCGCAAACAGCATCTTCGAGGTGCGGAAACGGGGTCTGCGGCAGCGCTCCCAGATCGATCACATCGGCGCCGCAAGCGCGGTAGTAGGCGGCCCGCGCGAGCAGGCCTTCGATTGTCAGGGCCGGTGCTTCGACGATCTCGGCAAAAATGCGTACGTCGTAACGAGACAGGTCGGACTCTTTCCCGGCGCGACCAAAAAACTGCGGCAGGTCCTTCAGCTCGTCGGGCCCGCGTACTACAGGCACGCCGTAGTGGTCGCACAGTGCATCGAGGTCGCCGCGAGCCCGGCCCGGTATGATGATCCGCGATGCACCATGGATATCGACCAGGCGGCGCTGGATCATGTCCGCGGTCATCAGTCCGGCAACGCTGATTCCCAACTCGCAGACGTCATACGAGAACCCGGTCGGCTGCAGCGCGTGAAGCACCTTCCGCAGGCTCGGCTCAGCCAGCTTGCCGGTCAGGAAGAGGATGTGCTCAGCCAATCCAGTCGATCCTTTAGCGCCTGTCTCAGGGCAGGCATGTCGGCGACCACAGTGGTTGCCTCGAATTCCTTGAGGCGCTCGACGTTCTCGAGATCGATCCGGCGCGGATAGACCTTGACCATTCCCACCGGCGCCTCCGACTCGATTTCCGGCTCATTGTCGCAGGCGAAAACAATTGACTGCACCCGACACTTGCCGGCCTGTGCGTACATGTTGGTGACGAGGGTGTCGGAGATTCCCCAGACCATTTTTGCGACGGTATTTGATGTTGCCGGAGCGATCACCATGGTGTGGTAATTGCCTTGGTAGAGGAACTCTACAGGCACCGAACTGGCGGTCGTGTCGCTATACACGCGCATTTGGGACCTCAGTGCCGCCAGGTCATGGCCGTACATGCGCAGAACCTCTGCCGCTGCGGCAGAAAGAAACAGATCGACCTCCTCCAGCCCGCGGATGATTTCAAGGCATTCCCGCAGGTAATGACCGGAGCCGGAAATCGCCCAGGCGAGCCTTTTTTCCTTGGGATTGCCCATCGCGCCTAGAGACGGTGTGCCGTCTTCGACCGGCAGCGGTTGCAACATGTTATGACCAACAGAATTCTCCATTCCGGCACCATGTCCGGCCAAAACGCCACGAAAGCCGGCTGTGCCTGACTAGCGAATCTCCCGCCGGAAGATTCCCCATTGGCGGTCGGCTTCCTCCACGGCAACTTCCATCTCGTCGATGGTGGCCAGCGTACCGGTCGCCGCAAGGCCTTTGACGAGTTCCTCGCTGATATGCCACGCCAGCATTTCCGCCGTGACATTCATGACCGGAAGGATAATGCAGTTCTGCTGGGGCAGGACAAATACCTTGCCGAAACTTTCGATGCGCAGCATTTCGCCTTCCGCCGCAATGCGCACGACCGGGCTTGTTCCGGGCAGGATGACGCGATCATGCAAAGTCCGGCAAATGTCCGCCGCCAGCCGGTTGAGCAACGTGAAATCGATGACATAGCCGTCGGCGCCATTGCTGCCGGAAACAGTAACTCGCGCGTGGAAATTGTGACCATGCAGGTTTTCGCAGAACTCGCCGAAGGTGATGAAGTGGGCGGAGTTGAAGTGCAGATCCCAGGGCTCGACAAGCGTCCTGAAGCGGTTGGCGTTCGACAAATTCGGCTCCGGATGTATGGGGAAAGCGAGGCCCGGCAATTCTGCCGCTATTGGCGGCGGGGCAGCGCTATCGGGCGAGATCCTTTATGCCCAGCCTTCGCATCTTTCGATACAGCGTGTTGCGACTGATGTCGAGTTCCCGCGCAAGACTGGTCACCTTCCACCGGTGTCGTTCCAGTCCCTGAATCAGGGCCTGCCTTTCGGCCAGTTGCAAGTGGTTCAGCAGCGCTTGTTCTTCGGCGGATTCGCCAGCAACAGCCTCGTCCTTCAATGGCCTGGTTCCGCTCCTGCCAATTTCTCGCGGCAGATCGCGGATCCGGATCAAGGTGCCGTCGTGCAATGCCAGGGCGGCGCGGAGGGCGTTGCGCAGTTGCCGGATGTTCCCCGGCCATGCATAGTTTTCCAGAATAGCGAGCGCTTCTTCTTCAAGCTCCGGCACCGCCGAGAACTGGGCTTCGGACGCCAGGATGCTGCGAATGAGTGCCCGCTTGTCGGTCCGGTCGCGGAGCGGCGGGAGCAACAGCGAGATTCCCTGCACCCGGTAGTAGAGATCCTCGCGAAACTGGCCTTTTTCGATCAGTTCCAGCAGATCCTGATGAGTTGCGCAAATCAGGCGGAATTCGACCTTGACGGCGTTTTCTGAACCAAGCGGCGACACTTCCCGCTCTTCGAGAACGCGCAACAGGCGTGCCTGCAACTGCAGGGGCATGTCACCGATCTCATCGAGGAACAGTGTTCCTCCGTTCGCCTGCAGGATCCTGCCGCGACGCCCCTCGCGGCTCGCGCCGGTAAATGCCCCCGACTTGTAGCCGAAAAGTTCGCTTTCAATAAGCGTTTCCGGCAGCGATGCGCAGTTGACCGCCACGAAGGGTTTGTCTTCGCCGCCCTCTCCCGAGTTGTGGATCGCCTTGGCGAACAATTCCTTGCCGGTTCCCGTCTCACCGAGGATCAGGATTGAAATGTCTGACCCGAGAACCCGCTTGGCTTTGCGAACGCTTTCGATTATGCGTGAATCGCTCAGCGCGAGATCATCGAGCTGGACGGACGTAGAGTTTCGCCACGTACTGGGGGTCGGCCGGGAACGGCGAACAGGACCTGCAACACTTGTCGTGGGCATGTTTTCCGGCTGTTGCGTGACGGCAAAAAAACGATTCCCGTGGCGCGCCTCAAAGATCGGCAACGGGGTCGTCCAGTTGCGGGCACTTTGATCGATCAGCGCCCCGAGGGAGAGATTGAATACCCGGTTGATTCCGAGTCCGACAAGTTCAAGGTTTGCCTGGAAGCCGAGCTGGAACAGTGCGCTGCGGTTTGCCGCAATCACTTGTCCGTCGCGTCCGATCGCAATCTGTCCTTCGCCCAGGGTACCGACGAATTCCGGCCGGCTATGAAAGCGGACGATGAACTCGTTTCTAAAACAGTTGAGGAATATCCGGTTCTCGATCGTTTGCGCCGACATGTTGACGAGGGCGAGCGTGTGTTGCTGCGCCAGGCGTGAATCGCTCGACGCATCGAGAACCGCGACCATCTCGCCCTTCGGATCGAAAATCGGGGCTGCCGAGCAGGTAAGGCCGGTATTCCTGAAAAGGAAATGATCCAACTGATGCACGACCAACGGACGTTTTTCAATCAGGCAGGTTCCCATCCCGTTGGTGCCTTGCTGGCGTTCCGTCCAGACCGCGCCGGCCACTAGTCCTGTTTTTACTCCCTTGTCTGTAAATGCCGTATCGCCAATGCAATCGAGGACAACACCATCAGCATCGGCAAGCAGTACGGCAAAACCGGATCCGGCAAGTTGCTGGTAAAGATTCGACATTTCCACGCGCGCCGTCGCCAGGACCTCGGCAAGCTTCTGTTGCCTCTGCAGCAGTTTTTCCCGGGCGAGGATATCGACTAGATAGGTTCCGAGCGGCGACAGCCCGTATTCCCTAGCGCAACGCAGCCAAGAGCGCGCGACCCGGTCGTCGGCGGGTGGCGAGGGACATTTACCCGTTCCGTCAATGATCGCGTGTACGCGGTCGAGGTGTTTTCCGGCAAGGGCCGTGGCTGCGCTCACCTATGTTCCTCCAGGGAATCGATCACTTGGTCGAACTCCTCTTCTATTCCGGTACAGACAAGAGAAACAAGCCTTTTGGCCGAAGCATTGAAAGCAAGGAAATCTGTTCCGAGCATTGGATATTAATGATTTTCATGAGAAAGATACAGGATTTTTTGCGAAATGGTGATGACCAAGAAGGGTCTTTTCATCCGGAGGTCATTCCGCACTGCAACTATGCTAGGAAGGTGGCCCCGCCAAAATAATCGCCGACAATTTTGATAATTACTTCAATGCATGGTCCGTAGCAAGTGCTCAATTCACGTCTGCTCTCGTTTTTTCAGCCGACGAAATGGAAGAAATTCCCGCAGCAACGTCACATCTTCGACACACCGCCGAAGGAGCGACGTACCGATCCGCGGATATGCGATCTTGAAGGAGTCGATGTGCGTTCCTGACCCGACGTCATCTGGGGTCTGATCACGCGCGTCGATGCGGCGCGCGACACGCTGATTGCCGAGAATACGCCCATTGATTACCTCGACTTCGCATCACCGGTGGCGAGCCTGGGGAGCAAAATGGGCATCGATGCAACCAACAAGTGGCCGGGCGAAACGATGCGCGAATGGGGGCGGCCCATTGTCATGGACGAAGCCGTGAAGCAGCGCGTAGACCTGCTCTGGAAAGACCTGGGACTCTAGGAGGTGTGATGACGGAACCCGAAGTGATTCCTGCGCAGGCGGACGGCAGTCTGGACGGTTCGCGCGCCTGGTGCCACGTGATGTACGGCTTGCACGCGCTGTCAGCGGCATCCGGAAT
>JANMTA010000164.1:0-1832 GCA_031389965.1 Betaproteobacteria bacterium | reverse complement strand
TGGCGGCCGGGGTGACGTAACAAGCGACTTCGATTCGGTTGCCCGCGCGCATCGCGAACTGATCGACCAGCTGGTGGAAGAGGACGAGTCGCTGCTCGCCCGCTACCTGGAGGAAGGCAAGGATCCCGATGCCAGGGAACTTCACGCGCCCTTCGAGAAGGCGTTGCGCGAAGGCCACCTGATCCCGATCCTGTTTACCTCGGCGCGCACCGGCGCCGGCATCGGCGAATTGCTGCACGTGCTGGCCAGCCTTGCGCCGAATCCCGCCGAGGGTAAACTGCCGCCCTTCTATCGGGGCGAGCCTGGCCATACGGCAGAACCCTTCGCCGCCGCGCCCGATCCGTCGCAGCATGTGTTGGCGCACGTGTTCAAGATCATCGCCGATCCCTACATGGGCAAGGTCGGCATCTTTCGCGTGCATCAAGGCACGATGCGCAAGGACAGCCAGCTCTTCGTCGGCGACGGCAAGAAGCCGTTCAAGGTCGGCCACCTCTACCAGTTGCAGGGCAAGGACTACGTCGAGGTCGATAGCCTGCTGCCGGGCGACATCGGCGCCATTGCCAAGGTCGAGGAAATCGATTTCGACGCGGTGCTGCACGATTCGCACGACGAGGACCACATCCACTTGAAGCCACTGGAATTTCCCAAGCCGATGCAGGGCCTCGCCGTCGAGACCAAGCGCAAGAGCGACGAGCAGCGCCTGTTCGACATCCTGCACAAGCTGGAACTGGAAGATCCCTGCTTCGAGGTCGAGCGCCATCCGACCACGCACGAGACCGTGATCCGCGGCCTCGGCGAAATGCATCTGCGCTACAAGCTGGAAAAAATGGCGACGCAGTTCAAGCTCGAACTCGACACCAGGCTGCCGCTGATTCCCTATCGCGAAACCATCACCGCCAACGCCGAGGGGCATTGCCGGCACAAGAAGCAGTCGGGCGGCGCCGGCCAGTTCGGCGAGGTCTTTCTGAAGATCGAACCTCTGCCGCGCGGTACCGGCTTCGAGTTCGTCGATCGTGTCAAGGGCGGCGTGATTCCCGGCGTATTCATGACCTCGGTCGAGAAAGGCGTGCGCCAGGCGCTGACCGATGGCGTGATCGCCGGATTTCCGGCGCAGGACATTCGCGTCATCGTCTATGACGGCAAGACGCATGCAGTGGATGGCAAGGACGTTGCCTTCGTCACCGCGGGCCGCAAAGCCACGGTGGAAGCGATACGTGCTGCCAGTCCGATCGTGCTGGAGCCCATTGTCGCGATCGAGATCGTCGCACCCGAGACCGCGATCGGCGACCTCACCGGCGACCTGTCGAGCCGGCGCGGGCACATCACCGGCACCAGTCCGCGTCCCGGCAACACTGCATCGATCACCGGCGAAGTGCCGCTGGCCGAGATCACCGACTACGCCTCGCGCCTGAAGTCGATGACCGCCGGCCAGGGCTCCTTCAGCATCGAGTTCGTGCGCCACGCCCAGGTGCCCCCGCAAGTGCAGCAGAAGCTTGCGGCGAGTTTCAAGCTGAAGGACGAGGACGAATAGTCGGCGCTGGCGCTACGGCGTTCGACTCCGCCGCGCCTTGCCTCAGATTTCAGTGCGGCGCAGGCGCAAGGCGTTGCTGATCACCGAGACCGAACTGAAGCTCATCGCCAGCGCTGCAATCAGCGGCGACAGCAACAGGCCGGTGAAAGGGTAGAGCAGTCCCGCCGCGAGCGGCACGCCGAGGGCGTTGTAGACAAAGGCGAAGGCCAGGTTCTGGCGCATGTTGCCGACCGTGGCGACCGACAGCGCCCGCGCCCGCAGGATGCCGCGCAGGTCGCCCTTGACCAGCGTGACCTGGGCG
>JANMTA010000150.1:0-9341 GCA_031389965.1 Betaproteobacteria bacterium | reverse complement strand
CGCGAAGGCTGCTACAACTGCCACTCGCAGATGATCCGTCCCTTCCGCGCCGAGACCGAGCGCTATGGCCACTACTCGGTGGCGGGCGAGTTCGTCTACGACCATCCCTTCCAGTGGGGTTCCAAGCGTACCGGCCCGGATCTGGCCCGCGTCGGCGGCCGCTACTCGGATCAGTGGCACAAGACGCACCTGCTGAATCCGCGCGATGTGGTCCCGGAGTCGAACATGCCGGCGTATGGCTGGCTGGATCGTCCGCTCAAGGAACCAAACATTGGTGCCAAGATGGCTGCCCTGAACAAAGTCGGCCTGACCAAATACTCGGAGCAGGAAATTGCCGGCGCGGCCAAGGCCATCGAGGGCGCGACGGAAGTCGATGCCCTGATCGCCTACCTCCAGGGCCTGGGCCTCGCGCTCAAGCAGACCAGGTAGGCAAATGGACATCAACGATCTGCGTTCCCTCTTCACGGTGCTGGCGTTCATCGCCTTCATCGGCATCGTGTGGTGGGCGTATTCGGACCGGCGCAAGGCGACCTACGACGAGGCGGCGATGCTGCCCCTCGACGATGACAGCCCGTTTGTTCCCAAGGTGCCATCCGAAACGCAGGACACAAAGAATCAGGAAAGGAAATCATCATGAGTGATTTTGTCAGCAGCTTCTGGAATTATTACGTAATCAGCATCGTGCTGGCCAGCGTCATCGGCTGTGCCGTCCTGCTCTGGTTCCAGGATTCGGCCAAACATGTGGAGGGTGAAACCACCGGTCACGTCTGGGATGGGGATCTGCAGGAATTCAGCAATCCGTTGCCGAACTGGTGGCGCTGGCTGTACTACATCACCATCATCTTTTCGCTGTTTTATCTGGCGATGTATCCCGGTCTGGGAACCTACAAGGGCCAGTTCGGCTGGTCATCCACCGGCCAGTACGACGCCGAGATGAAGAAAGCCGATGATCAGTACGGGCCGATATTCAAGAAGTTCCAGAGCCAGGACATTCGTGCCGTTGCGGCCAACAGCGAGGCGAAGGAAATGGGTCAGCGCCTGTTCCTGACCTACTGCTCGCAGTGCCACGGTTCGGACGCCAAGGGCGCCAGCGGTTTCCCCAACCTGACCGACAACGACTGGCTGTTCGGCGGCACGCCGGAGCAGATCAAGGAAACCCTCCAGAAGGGTCGCGATGCCATGATGCCGGCCAAGGGTGTCAAGCCCGACCTGAACGGTGACCAGATCAAGGATATCGCCGGTTATGTGCGTTCCCTTTCCGGACTGGCAACCGATTCGATCCGCGCCCAGCGCGGCAAGGATCTGTTCGTCGCGGCCTGCGCAGCCTGTCATGGTCCGGCTGGACAGGGCATGGTCGGTGTGGCGCCGAATCTTGCAGACAAGATATGGCTTTACAGCAGTGCCGAGGATTCCATCATTGAAACCATCACCAAGGGCCGCGTCAATCGGATGCCGGCATACGGCGAGTTCCTCGGCGAGGCCAAGGTGCACCTGCTGACCGCCTATGTCTACGGGCTGGGTGGCGGTGAGAAGGGCGCCCCTGCCGCCGCACCTGCCGCCCCGGCTGAAGCGGCACCCGCAGAAAAGAAGTAAACTGCACGAAGCTCCCCGGCATCCGTGCCGGGGACTTTTCGCGCAGGTCTATCAGAATATCGTAATACGATAATCATGACGTCAGGCACCCCCATCCAATCGCAGGCCAAGCCGACCTTTGTCGAAGAGAGCCTTTACGAAGTTCACCAAAAGGTGCATCCGCGCGCTGTCAGCGGCATCTTCGCCACTTGGCGCTGGGCGCTGGTCTGGTTTACCCAACTGATCTATTACGGACTGTGCTGGTTGCCCTGGAACGGGCGGCAAGCGGTGCTGTTCGATCTGGTGGAACGCAAGTTCTACATTTTTGGCCTGGTCTTCTGGCCGCAGGACGTGATTTTTCTGGCCATCCTGCTGATCATTTCCGCCTATTCCCTGTTTCTTTTTACGGCGGTGGGAGGGCGGCTGTGGTGCGGCTATGCCTGTCCGCAAACGGTTTACACGGAGATATTCACCTGGATCGAGCAGAAGATCGAGGGCGAGCGCAACGCCCGGATCAAGCTCGATGCGGCGCCCATGAGCGCCCGCAAACTATGGCTGCGCACGGCCAAGTATGGATCATGGGCGCTGCTGGCATTCTGGACGGGATTTACCTTTGTCGGTTACTTCACGCCGATCAAGACGGTGTGGGATTCGCTCTGGAGTTTCTCGCTGGGGCCGTGGGAAACCTTCTGGATGCTGTTTTATGGTTCCTTTACCTACTTGTTCGCCGGGCACATGCGCGAACAGGTATGCATCCACATGTGTCCCTACGCCCGCTTTCAGGGCGTGATGTTCGATCCCGACACGCTGACCATCACCTACGATACAGAGCGCGGTGAGCCGCGCGGTGCGAGAAAAAAGGGGCTTGATCCGAAAGCGATCGATAAAGGCGATTGCGTCGACTGCGGCATCTGTGTCCAGGTCTGTCCGACCGGCATCGACATCCGCAAGGGCCTCCAATACGAGTGCATCGGTTGCGCGGCCTGCATCGACGCTTGCGACCAGGTAATGGTGAAGATGGATTATCCGAAGGGGCTGATCCGTTATTCGACAGAGCATGCGATCGAGTCGCACTGGGGCTGGAAGGAGATCATCAGCCACGTGGTGCGGCCGCGGGTGATCATCTACTCTGCGATTCTTGGGGCGATCTGTCTGGCCTTTGTCTGGGGCATCGCCACCAAACCCACGCTGCGCGTGGATGTGATTCGCGACCGCGCCACGCTGGCGCGCGAAGTTGAAGGCGGACTCATAGAGAACGTCTACCGGCTGCATGTCATCAACGTCTCCGAAGCGCCGCATCGCTATGCGGTCAGCGTCTCCGGCTTGCCGGGAATCGATATGGTCGGCGATCGCATCATCGAAGTCCCGGCCGCGGGATCCAGGAGCTTCAGCGTGCAGGTGCGGCTACCGCCCGAGTCTGGCAAGAAAGGTTCCAATCAGATCTTTTTCGACGTGAAGTCGCTTGCCGACGAGAAGGTGGCCGTGCATGAAAAGGCCAGTTTTCTGCAACCATGAAGGACGAAAAAATGAATTCGACCGTCGCTCGACCCTGGTATCGGGAACCTTGGCCGTGGATTCTCGCGGCGGGGCCGTTCATCGTGGTGATAGCCGGCATTTATACGGCATGGCTTGCCGTCAAGAGCAACGACGGCCTGGTTACTGACGACTATTACCGCAAGGGCCTTTCCGCCAACCAGACCATTGCGCGCAGCGACGAGGCCGCGAAAATGGGCTTGGTTGCGGGGGTTCGCGTTAGCGAGGATGTTCTCTCGGTGCGCCTGCAGGCAAGCGGCAAATCCTTCGTCATGCCACCGACACTGGTGGTGACCATTGCCCATCCCACCCGTGCCGGGCTGGACCAGTCACGTCTGCTGGCGCGCGCCGGCGACATTTATGCCGGCGAATTTCGCCTGCCAGCCGCCGGACATTGGCTGGTGTTGCTGGAAGACGAGCGCAAGACCTGGCGCCTGATGGGCAATGTCGTGCTTCCGGCCAATGGCGAGACGCTCATCGGGGCTCCGACTCCGGGGCCGACACCCGCCGATATCCGCAACTGAATCGATAAACCGCAAAGAGACAACATCATGGACGCCTGGAAACTATTGATCGGCAGTGACCTTGGCCTGATGAGTCTGGCGACCATCGTCCTGGTCATCGTGATCGGCTTCGGTATGGTCAGGTTTTACAAAAAGATGGCCGAAGAAGACGCGCGTAAGGCGAAGTAGGCGCTTCCTTGCAGACTGCGAAGGAGAGATAGATGTGGAGAATAATGTGGGTGCTGTGGCCTTCGTTTGTAGTCGCCGGGATCGCGGAAGGCATTTTCTTTACCGTCATTGATCCGCAAGAGCTATATCTCTTCGGCGAGGCGGTGCATTTGTCGAAAATCGCGACTTATTCGATAGGCTTTCTCGGCTTTTGGGCCGTTTGTGCCTCATCCAGTTTCATGACGTGCTTTCTGCAGCGCAGTGCCGCAGAGGTCAACAAAGGAGTGGGCGCACCTTCCGACGCCGGTAACGGCGCCGCGAATTAGACGGCCCGCATCCGGGGCATCAATTCGCCGGGTCTGCTTCCCGGTTTCGCGCGGGGCCGACGCCGATGGGCGGCGGGGCAAGATTGACGATACGGCTGAACAGGTCGCGACATTCCTGATCGGCCTCGGCATCGAAGCGCGGGTCGCCGTTTTCACTGAAGGCGGCGCCGATCTCGACCCAGTCTTCAGCCGTCAGGTGTTTGCGTGCCATGGGGATCAGGATGCTTTCCTCGAGTGCCATGTGTTTCAGGATTTCATCGCCAAATTTCTCGACGGCTGCCGAAAATTTTTCCAGTCCATCGGCAATCCCGGCCTCGTAGTGGCCGAGTGCGAGTTCCAGATCGCGCACATGCTGCACTCCGGCGCTGTGCTGCCGTTCCAGTTCGGCGAGCACCGTGTCGGCGTCATGTGTCCGCTGGCGCAAGCGGACGAACAGGTAGGCGTTTTCCTTGGGATGATGCAATTTCTCGGGAAACTCTTCGAGATAGGAAATCATCGCCCACAGGACCCGGAAGTCCGGCCGGGTATTTGTCGTCTGGCTTTCGCGAACCAGATAGCGCAGCCCATGCACCACCGCAGCGAGCGAGCGGTGTTCGTCGTGGATGATGCTCAGTGCCGAGTTAAGCATGGATCAGAGGCGTGCTGCCACGCTCAGCGGTAGACCAGCACCGGAATCTTCGAGTGAGTGAGCACCTTTTGCGTTTCGGAGCCGAGCAACAGGCCGCTGAAGCCACGCCGGCCGTGCGATGCCATGAAAATCAGGTCGGCGCCGGCGGTTTCGGCGGCAGCGATGATCGCCTCATACGGGATGTCGCTGACAAAACTGAGGGATGCGCTGACAACGCCTTCCGCTGTTGCAGCGGATTCATGGGCGGCGAGAATCTCCCGTGCCTGCTTCTCGGCCATTTCGCCGAACTTGTCCGGCGTTGTCGGGTCGATCAGCGCACCTTCACCATAAAAGGCAACCGGGTAGTCGGGCTTCGCAAAAAAGAAGGTAATCTTCGCCCCGGTTTCCTTGGCAAACGCAACCGCGCGTTTTGCCGTATCGGATGAAAGCGGCGAACCGTCGGTGGGAACGAGTATGTGCTTGAACATGGGATTGGGTCCTTTGACTAGATAGCTTAGCGTAGCGCACTAATAAGCAGCAGCGTTGATCAAGATCAACGGCAGACCGAACTATACCTGAGCGGCATCGGGCACAATAGCATTGTGGCGGTGGCGGATCGTGGTTTACCGCCCGTGGAGTGGAGAACCATCATGAGTAACGGCAAGTCAAACAAATCTCCCGCGACTCCCCAGGCGGCATGGCGCGCCGTGAATCAGGCGGTCGAGGCCAAAGTCGATCCGATCGGGATGACAACTCCGCTGATGCATGCGCAACTGGCCTGGTTGTCGCATCCGCAGGAAATGTCCGAGACCCTGACCGAATTCTCGACCAAACTGTGGGAACTGCAGGTGCATTCTTGGCACCGCGCCCTGGGTATGGCGAGCAAGGACGTCGTGTCGCCCAATCCCGACGATACGCGCTTCGCCGACCCGGTCTGGACTGAATCCGCGAGTTGGGACATCGTCAAGGAATGGTATCTGATGATGACTCACCAGGTCCAGGACATGCTCTATGACACCCCGGGCCTGTCGAATCGCGACCGGCGCCGCGCCGCGTTCTGGTGGCGCAAATGGCTCAATGCGGTGGCGCCGACCAATTTCCTGCTGACCAATCCCGCAGCCATGCAGAAAGCCATGGAAACCCGCGGCGAAAGCCTGCTCAAGGGCTTCAATAATTTCGTCACCGACTTTCAGGCGGGAGACATACAGATGGCGCGCCCGACGGATTTCACGGTCGGCAAGGATCTGGGAACGACGCCGGGCAAAGTGGTGTTTCGCAATCAGCTGCTGGAAGTCCTGCACTACACGCCGACCCGCGAAAAGGTATTCGAAACGCCCATCGTCATCGTCACGCCCTGGATCAACAAGTTCTACATCCTCGACCTGAACGCAAAGAAGAGCATGGTGAAGTTTCTCGTCGACCAGGGCTTCGACGTCTACATCACCAGCTGGAAGAACCCCACCGCCGAAATGCGCGATGTCACCTTCGACGACTACCTGATGGAAGGCATCGGCCGCATCATCGAAACCGCGCAAGGCATCTCCGGATCGGCCAAGGTGCATGCCGTCGGCTACTGCATCGGCGGCGCGGCCTTGGCGGCCTGGATGGCATGGGCCAACGCACATTATGCGAAGGCGGATGTGCCGGTCGAGGCGGTCACGCTGCTGACCACGCTGGTGGATTACAACAAGCCGGGCGACATCGAGGTGTTCCTCGACGAGAACAGCATCAAGTGGCTGGAAAAGTCGATGGCCGAAAAAGGCTACCTTGACGGCAAGGAAATGGCTTCGGCATTCCGCCTGCTGCGCTCCAACAGCCTGGTCTGGCATTACGTGGTGCGCGGCTACCTGTTCGGCGAGGCGCCGCCGCCTTTCGATGTGCTCTTCTGGAACATGGATTCGACCCGCATGCCGGCCGCGATGCACAGCTGGTACTTGCGCAACCTCTACCTGGAAAACCTCCTGATCAAGAAGGACGCGCTGAACCTGGCCGGCGAGAACATCGATCTCGGGCGGATCGCGCAGCCGCTGTATGCGGTGTCGGCCGAGGACGATCACATTGCGCCCTGGCGGCAGACCTTCCGCATCAACAACTTTGTTGCCGGTCCGCGCCGCTACGTCTTGTCGACGTCGGGCCATATCCTCGGCATCGTGAATCCGGTGGTGAGCCCGCCCAAGCGCGATTATCGTGTCGGTGCGGCGGAACGGCACGATACGCCGGAAGACTGGCGCGAGCGCGCCGAACTGCATCACGGCAGCTGGTGGGAAGACTGGATGGCCTGGCTCAAGCCGCAATCGGGCAAGCTGGTGGCAGCGCCACCCGTCGCGACGAAAAAGTTTCCGGCAGTGGCGGATGCGCCGGGAGCCTATGTGCTTGAGCCTTGAGCTCTTGGAAAGGTCGCCGCTCAGGGTCGTGCCGCGTGTTGGCCCGATTCCCGCATTGATTTGCGCCTTTGAGTCGCCGGCCGCTTGACGGCGGTCAATGTTACGGGGTGGGGCAGGCTCCAGAATCCGGCATAGCCCACCCGGAGTCTGTCCCCATGTCGATCACTACACCGCTGTTCCAGCATCACAAACATTGCGATGAAATATTCGCCGACGCCGAAGAAGCCTGCGCGAAAGCTGACTGGACAGCCGGCGCAGCAGCCTTCGAGTTGCTGCGCGGACAGCTTGAAACCCATTTCGCCAGCGAAGAAGAAATTCTGTTCCCCGCCTTCGAGGCAGCGAGCGGCATGACCTCCGGTCCGACTGAAGTCATGCGCGGCGAGCACCGCCAGATGCGTGATCTGCTGGCCCAGATGCAGGGTGCGATCGATTCCCGCGACGGCGATACTTTCGGCGGTGCCGCGGACACTTTGCTGATCCTCATGCAGCAGCACAACATGAAGGAGGAAAACATCCTGTATCCGATGTGCGACGACCACCTGAGATCCTCCGATGTTGGCGCCACTCTTGCAGAGCGGCTGAAACAGGCATGACCATCGTCATCGATGGGCGTGAGTTGCAGCCGCCCGAACCGATGGAGCGGACCCTGGAGGCGCTGGACAGCCTGCCCGACGGCGACGACTTGCTGCTCTTGTTGTATTGCCAGCCACACCCCCTGTTCAACATCCTGCGGAACAACGGCTACGTGTGGACCGAGGAGCTTTTGCCCGAGGGCACGCGCGAGATCCGGATTCGCAAAGCTCCGGGCTGAAGGTTGTTGCTCCGATGCACCCGAACCTTTCCTTCGATCAGGCGCCTCCGATTTCCGTGCCCTACCGCTTTTTTCTGGCGGCACCATGGTTCGGCGTGATGGCCGGGATTCTTCTGGCATGGTCGGGCCCCGATGCATTTGCTTCGCGGTGGACGCCCGAGGCATTGGCGCTGACCCATCTGATCGCGTTGGGCTTCATGCTCCAGGCCATGAGCGGGGCCTTGTTTCAGTTTATCCCCGTCGCCGTGGGCGGCAATGTCTGGCGCCCCGGACTGGTTGCCAACACCGTGCAGCCTTTGCTGGCGCTGGCCACGCTACTGCTCGTCCTGGGCTTCCTGTTCGGCCGTCCGGGCCTGCTGTCTGCCGCGGTTCCGCTGTTTCTGCTGGCGATAGGAGGCTTCGTCATCGTGGTTGCCCTTGCGCTGTGGCGCACCCCGGCGACAGGCATGACCCTCTGGGCGATGCGCATGGCGATCGGCGGCCTGGCGGTCACCGTGTTGCTTGGCGCGCTACTGGCCGAGTCGCTGGCGCGGGGATTGCCGGTACCCATTGTCGAACTGACCAACATACATCTGGCATGGGGGCTGGGCGGCTGGGCGCTGATGCTGCTGGCCGGGGTGTCCTACCACGTGGTGCCGATGTTCCAGCTGACGCGGCCGTATCCGCTGTGGTTCACCCGCGGCTTCGGGCCTTTGCTGCTGTTCCTGCTGATTGCATGGTCAGGCCAGTATTTTCTTGAGGATCTGCGCTGGCCGGCCGCAATCGGCTTGCCCCTGCTGGCTATTTTTTCCGCTTACGCCGGAATGACCCTGGGGCTTCAGTACACGCGCCGCAGAAAAATACATGACGCGACGTCCCTCTACTTCCGGGTGGCAATGCTTTCCCTGCTGGCCTTCGCCATTTCCGGCGCTGCGTTTTTTCTGTCTCCGGATATCGGTGCCGATCCAAGGTCGGTGGTCTGGCTGGGGGTGCTGGCCTTCGCCGGCGTCTTCGTGTCCGCCATCACGGGGATGATGTACAAGATCACGCCGTTTCTCAACTGGCTGCATCTGCAGCGACTGGGCGCCCCCATGTCGGCCGTGCCCAACATGAAAAAAATGCTGGCTGCCGAGGCGATGACCGGGCAACTGCGTCTGCACGTGCTGGCCTTGCTGCTGCTGCTGGCGGCGGTCTGGCTGCCGGGACTGGCACGTCTTGCCGGGGTGGCCTTTGCGGCATCGAGTGCCTGGCTGGGCTGGAATCTGATCAGTGCGGTGCAGCGCTACCAGACCTTCAGAGATCAAATTCGCGCAGCCGCTTTACATCGTTGATGGTGATCTGCTTGCCGCTGACGCCAATCAAGCCGTTGACCGTGAGATCGTGAAAAATTCGCGACAGTGTTTCCGGCGTCAGGTTCAGGCGCGAGGCGATCACCTGTTTCGAGGTCGGCAGCGAAAT
>JANMTA010000132.1:0-5532 GCA_031389965.1 Betaproteobacteria bacterium | reverse complement strand
CAAATTGCAGCCCGTCGAAATCAAGTCCGGGATGACCTTCTCCTACGACTGGCTGGATGCGGCAAAGCGCTGGAAGGCATTTGCCGGCAATGCCGCACTCGATCCCTGGATCATCCACGGCGGCGACCGCTCTTTCGAGTGCGCCGGCGGCCGCGGGTTTTCGTGGCGGGCGCTGGGGGAGAGTTCGGTCTGACACCGACAATTCCGGTCCGCATTTGCCGCCGTTCCGCTAGCGCCGACTCTTGAACTTGTATCCTGACCGACTTTATCTTTCGCCAACATCATTATGTCCGACGCCTGGAGCACGCTGCGCGAGCAGATCGAATACTTTTCGCAACCTTTTCCCGAGGCGGCGATCGCCTTCGCCGAGGCCCATCGCGAGGAAGTCACGTCCCATCTGGCCGAAGCCATTGCCCGCGTGGCGGATCATCCGGAAGAGGGCGCGAATCCCGATTACGTGCTGCATCTCTACGCCATGCACCTGCTAGCAAGTTGGCGCGAGACCTCGGCGTATGTGCCCCTGGTCCGGTTGGGCCATCATCCCGCGGACGTGGTCGAACAACTGCTGGGCGACACGGTGACGGAATCCTATGGTCGTTGCCTGGCTTCGGTCTGCGATGGCGACCTGACACCGCTGAAGGCCCTGGCGGAAGATCCGGCGGCTGCGCATTGGGCGCGGCATGCCGCGCTCAATGCGATCATGGTGCGAGTGCTGGAGGGCGACGCATCACGCGACGAGTTGATTGCCTACCTGCTTCCGCTGGGAGAGGCGGAGGCCGCGAGACTGCGCCAGCCTGGTGCCGAGGCGAAAACTTTCGAACTGATCGATTCGGTAATCGCGGTTGCCACCGACATTGGCGCGGTCGAGTTGCTGGAGCCGATTCGTGGCTGGTTCGCCGCCGAACTGCCCGATTCGACGATGGCTGATCTACCCTGGATCGAGCGGTATATCTCCCGCCCCTACGAGACTTGCCGTGATGAGCATCTCGGTCGCGGCTTGGGTTATGTGAAAAGCGTGAAGAGGGAAATCGGCTGGTGGGCGGGGTTCAGCGACGACGAGCCAGCCCCGCGCAAACCGGAGCCGACGCTCGTTCCGGTGCGACAAGCCGTTAAATTTGGCCGCAACGACCCTTGTCCCTGCGGAAGCGGCAAGAAATTCAAAAAGTGCCACGGTGCCTGAGCCACCATGCTGATCCATCCCCAGTTCGACCCCATCGCGATTTCCATCGGCCCGCTCGCCGTGCGCTGGTACGGCCTGATGTACCTGGCCGGCTTTGTTGCCTTCCTCTGGCTCGGCAAGCGGCGGGCGGTGGCGCAGCCCTGGCATGGCATGAGCGCGCAGGATGTCGACGATCTGTTGTTCTACGGCGTGCTCGGCGTGGTGCTGGGCGGGCGCCTGGGGCAGGTGCTGTTTTACGAGCCGGGGTATTACCTTGCCCATCCGCTGGAAATCCTCGCGGTCTGGAAAGGCGGCATGGCCTTTCATGGCGGCATGCTCGGCGTGTTCGTGGCGATGGCGCTGTGGGGCCGCAAGGCCGGCAAGTCATTTTTTCAGGTCACCGACTTCATCGCCCCGCTGGTGCCGCTGGGCCTGATGGCGGGGCGCATCGGCAATTTCATCAACGGGGAATTGTGGGGCCGGGTGGCCGATGCCACGCTGCCTTGGGCGATGGTCTTCCCGCATGTCGATCAGTTGCCGCGTCATCCGTCGCCGCTGTATCAGGCGGCCGGCGAGGGCCTGCTGCTGTTCATCATCCTGTGGTTGTACTCGGCGCGGCAACGTGCACTGGGCCAGGTATCGGGCGTGTTCATGATCGGCTACGGCGTGCTGCGTTTCGCCGCCGAGTATTTCCGCGAACCGGATCATGGCATCTTCGGCGTGTCCTACGTGGTCAGCATGGGGCAGTGGCTGAGCCTGCCGATGGTGCTGTTCGGGCTCTGGCTGCTGCTGCGAAAACCGAATTAGCGAAACACCACGGTCTTGTTGCCGTGGACCAGTACGCGATCTTCGAGGTGGTAGCGCAAGCCGCGCGCCAGCACGTTCTTTTCGATGTCCTTGCCGTAGCGCACCATGTCCTCGACCGAATCCGAGTGGTCGATGCGGATCACGTCCTGCTCGATGATCGGGCCCTGGTCGAGGTCCGCGGTCACGTAGTGGCAGGTGGCGCCGATCAGCTTGACGCCGCGCGTGTAGGCCTGATGGTAGGGCTTGGCGCCGACGAAGCTGGGCAGGAAACTGTGGTGGATGTTGAGGATGCGTCCGGGATAGGCAGCGCATAACTCGGGCGAAAGAATCTGCATGTAGCGCGCCAGCACCATGGTGTCGCCGTGCACTGCCTCGAACAGGCGCTGCACTTCGGCATAGGCGGCGGCCTTGTTGTCGGGCGTCACCGGCACGTGGTGAAACGGAATGCCGTGCCACTCGACGAAGCCCCTGAAGGTGTCGTGATTCGAGATCACGCAGGCAATCTCGATATCGAGTTCCTTCGACTGCCAGCGCGCCAGCAGGTCGTAGAGGCAATGCTCCTGCTTCGAAACCAGCACCACGACACGCTTCTTGACCGCCGAATCGTTGATGCGCCAATCCAGCTGCAACTCGGTGGCCAGCGGCTGAAAGCCACTGCGGAACTCAGCGAGGTGAAACGGCAGCGAATCGGCCTTGACCTCGATGCGCATGAAGTAGCGGCCATCCAGATCGTCGGCGTGGAAGCTCGATTCGAGGACCCAGCCCTGGTGTTCGGCGATGAAGCCGGTAACGCGCGCAATGATGCCGACCTGGTCGGGGCAGGAGGCGGTCAGCGTGTAGAAGCGTGCTTTATGCATCAGATGCGTGCATCAGATGCGCCGCGACGCCTTGTCGATCTCGGCGCGCAGTTCGGTGTAGTTCATGGTCACCGGAAACTGCGGGAATTCGTCGACCACGTTCTGCGGCGGATGGAACAGGATGCCGGCGTGGGCCTCGGCCAGCATGGCGGTATCGTTGTAGGAATCGCCCCCGGCAATCACCTTGAAGTTGAGTTCCTTGAAGCGCCTGACCGATTCCATTTTCTGGTTTGGCATGCGCAGGTGGTAGTTAACCACGAAGCCGGCGGAGTCCGCCTCCAGCTTGTGACAGAACAGCACCGGCATGTTCAGCTGGGCCATCAGCGGCATGGCGAACTCGTAGAAGGTGTCGGACAAAATGATGACCTGGTAGTCGCGGCGCAGCGCGTCGAGGAAGTCTTTGGCGCCGGCCATGGGGCCCATATCCGAAATGACTTTCTGGATATCCGGCAAGCCAAGCTTGTGCGTTTTCAGCAGGTCCAGCCGGTACTTCATCAGCTTGTCGTAATCCGGCTCGTCGCGCGTGGTGCGGGACAGTTCCGGGATGCCGGTGCGTTTGGAAAACTCGATCCAGATTTCCGGAACGAGTACGCCTTCGAGATCGAGACAGACGAGTTGCACTGAAATTCTCCAGGAGTCGGCGCCGGCGCGCTCTGCGTACCTGGGATTCCGCTTCGCGGGCAGGTAACGCCGTTTGTCGCCGGTGAGCGGCACGAAAGGGCGCGATTTTACCTGTTTGATCCGGTTCCCGCTCTTGCGGCAGTGCGCTGGCATCGCCGCGCATCATCTCCCGATCACGGCCATGCGCCAATATAATCCGTGCCTCAAGACCGGTTCCACCGGCCGCAACCCACGGGCCGGCCTTGTTGTTTGGGTCCGATCGGTCTCTAATACGTCCTGGCGGAATTTTTCGTCGCGTTTCAAGGTCATAGCGCCGTGCAGTTATTCGCTCTGGGCATTAACCACCATACAGCCCCGCTGGCGGTACGCGAGCAGGTGGCGTTCGACCCATCCCGCATGGGCCAGGCCTTGCACGACCTGCTGAAGGCGAAATCCGTGCGCGAAGCCGCGATCCTGTCGACCTGCAACCGCACCGAACTGTATTGCGCGGCCGAACACCCGCAGGGCGCGGCGGACTGGTTGGCCGAGTACCACTCGCTTTCGCCGCAGAAGATTCATCCCTATCTGTATCAGCATCCGCAGCAGGACGCTGTGCGTCACATGTTCCGCGTCGCGTCCGGGCTGGATTCGATGGTGCTGGGCGAGCCGCAAATCCTCGGCCAGATGAAGCAGGCGGCGCGCGCCGCCGAAGAGGCTGGAACCATGGGCACGCTGCTGGGCAAGCTGTTCCAGCGCACGTTTGCCGTGGCCAAGGAAGTCCGCTCGACCACGGCGATCGGCGCCAACACGGTTTCCATGGCCGCCGCCGCGGTGCATCTGTCGGCGCGCATCTTCGACAGCCTGGCGGAACAGAAGGTGTTGTTCATCGGCGCCGGCGAAATGGTCGAGCTGTGCGCCGCGCATTTCGCCGCGCAAAAGCCCGCGCGGCTGACCATCGCCAACCGCACGCTGGAGCGCGGCGCCGATCTGGCGGCGCGCTTTGGCGGCGACGCGATGCGCCTGGAACAGCTCGGCGAGCGCCTGGCGGATTACGACATCGTGGTGTCCTGCACCGCCAGTTCCCTGCCCATCATCGGCCTGGGACTGGTCGAGCGGGCACTGAAAGCCCGTCGCCACCGGCCGATGGTGATGGTCGATCTTGCCGTGCCGCGCGACATCGAGGAGGAAGTAGCCCGGCTGGATGACGTCTTTCTCTATACCCTCGACGATCTCGGCCAGGTTGTCGAATCCGGTCTCGAATCGCGCCAGGCGGCGGTGGTCGAGGCCGAGGCCATCATCACCGACCGCGTCTCGGGTTTCCTGCACTGGCTGGAAGCACGTGAAGCGGTACCGACCATACGCGCCTTGCGCGATGCCGGCGAGCGCGCGCGTCGCCATGAGCTGGAGCATGCCTTGAAGCTGCTGGCGCGCGGCGATGATCCGACGAAGGTGCTGGATGCCTTGTCGCACGGACTCACCAACAAGTTGCTGCATGCCCCGACCCACGCCCTGAATCAGGCGGAAGGCACCGAGCGCACCGAGGTTTCAGCACTCATCTCCCGCATCTATCGCCTCAATTCCGGGGAGTAGCTGCGTGGTACCGCATCGACCGCCCGGCGCCTGCGCGGCGCGCACGACTGTCCGCCCGTGAGCTCATTGCCCTTGTTCGATTTCACCGGCTGGACGCTGGACGTCCTGCGCCGGATTCTGTACCTCGGCACCCGCACCCGGGTGTTTCCCGAGTCTCCCGCGGAGCTCAAGCTGCGTCCGGATCTGCCGGTGTGCTACGTGCTCCACGAGCGCCATCTCTCCAACCTGTTGGTGCTCGACGAGGAATGCCGCAAGCTGGGGCTGCCGCCCGCGATGAAGCCCTTGCGCGACGCCGCCTTCAGTTCGCCGCGATCCTTCTTTTTTCTTTCGCGCAACGAACGCGGGCGCCTGGTGCCGAAACCGCGCAACGAGCATGCGCCGCTGCTCAAGTCCCTGGTGGCGGCCGCGGTCGCCGATCCCCGCTTCGATGTGCAACTGGTACCGGTGACCATCCTCTGGGGACGCGAACCGCGCAAGCAGGATTCGATACTGAAAGCCCTGTTTGCCGAGACCTGGCAG
>JANMTA010000110.1:0-2057 GCA_031389965.1 Betaproteobacteria bacterium | reverse complement strand
GCCAGTCGCCACCGCCGACGGTATCGTCGAAGTGCATGTCGAAGCTGTCATCCGGCTTGATCACGCCGGCGGCGCCGCCTTCCGCGGCACAGGTGTGGCTGCGCATCGGATAGACCTTGGAGATCAGCGCGATGCGCAAGCCCGGAGCGGCCTCGGCGAGGGCGATGGCGGCGCGCAGACCTGCTCCTCCGGCACCTATAATTACCACATCGATCGTTATGGTTTCCATTGCGTTCATCCGTGGGCTAATCGTTGGTCTTGGGCCGCCATTGTCGGCGCTTTGAGGGGTTTCCTGTTGATTTGTGTCAAATCGGGTAGCCGCAATATGAAATGCGCATCCCGATGTGCTTTTGACGGCATGGACACTGCCCTGCGGGCGCTCGGGCAGTCTGGCATTCGACCGGCGCAGCCGTTATAATCGCGGGCTTCGTATAAATGCTTCCGTGCCACCATGCGCAAAAAGCTTGTTGCTGGAAACTGGAAAATGCATGGCAGTCTCGCCACCAATCCGGGGCTTCTGCATGCCGTCAGGGATGGGGTCAAAGGCCCTGCCGAGGTAGCCGTGTGCGTGCCTTATCCTTACCTTGCGCAGGCGCGTACCGTACTCGATGGCAGCAGCGTTGCCTGGGGTGCGCAGGATGTGTCCGAACATGCACAGGGAGCCTGGACGGGCGAGGTCAGCGGCGCAATGCTGACCGATTTCGGCTGCAGTTATGTTCTGGTCGGCCATTCCGAACGCCGTTCCTTCTTCGGCGATACAGACGCCGTGGTTGCGGCCAAGTTTGCTGCAGCGCTCAGCGCTGGTTTGAAGCCGGTACTGTGCGTTGGCGAGTCGCTTGCCGAGCGCGAGGCGGGAATTACCGGTGAGGTCATAACCCGCCAGATCGACGCCGTGCTGGCGAATTCGGGCGTTGCGGCATTCGCCCATGCGGTCGTCGCCTATGAACCAGTATGGGCGATCGGTACCGGGCGCACCGCGTCGCCGCAGCAGGCGCAGGAGGTCCATGCTCTGATTCGCGACCGCTTCGCTCGGGATAGCGTCGAAGTCGCTGCCGGGTTGCGCATTCTTTATGGCGGCAGCGTCAAGGCGAACAACGCGGCCGAGCTTTTCGGCCAGTCCGACATCGATGGGGGACTCATTGGTGGTGCTTCATTGGTGGCGGCGGACTTTCTCGCCATCTGTGCCGCCGCCTGAACATAATCTGAAGAGGTTGACATGGAATTGCTGCATACAATCATTCTGACCGTGCATATCATTGCCGGTCTCTGCGTTATCGGCTTCGTCCTGCTCCATCACGTCAAGGGCGCCGACATGGGCGCGGCTTTCGGCAGCGGTGCCTCGGGCAGCCTGTTTGGCGCCACCGGTTCGGCGAATTTTCTGTCTCGCGTGACGGCAGTCCTCGCGGCGGTGTTCTTCCTGACCAGCCTCTCGCTTTCCTATATCGCCACCTCGAGCCCCAGGGCATCGGGTAGCGTGATGGATTCGGCACCCGTGCCGACGGCGCCTACGGTTCCGGTTCCGGCTCCGGCGGCGCCCGATTCGAAAGCCAAAGACATTCCGAAGTAAAGCCTGCGGTGCGCCGCGGATAGATTTTTTTGTTGCGGCGCACGAACGCGTCAATGGCTTGTTATATAATTTGCGCCGCTCCCGCAGTAACGAAATTGCCGTCGTGGTGAAATTGGTAGACACGCTATCTTGAGGGGGTAGTGGCGAAAGCTGTGTGAGTTCGAGTCTCACCGACGGCACCAGGAATTCTGGTGGTAGCAGAGAAGCAAAAAGGTTTTGAGCGTCGATTGTCTTGCAGTGCATCGCAGGGTGGCCGGCCGACAATAACGAGAGTTAAGTGGCTTGCCACCAAAATGCTGGATAATTACTTCCCCATCCTCGTCTTTGTTCTAGTAGGTCTCGGGTTCGGTTGCATGCCCATTCTCCTCGGATGGCTGGTCGCGCCCAATCGTCCCGACAGCGAAAAACTCTCTGCCTTCGAGTGCGGTTTTGCTCCCTTCGAAGATGCGCGCATGAAGTTCGATGTGCGCTACTACCTGATTGCCATTCT
>JANMTA010000103.1:0-26791 GCA_031389965.1 Betaproteobacteria bacterium | reverse complement strand
GCTTCAAGATTGGCGTGGATGTCGGCTAGAACCGCAATCTTCATGAACAAGGATTCGTCCGGTTTGTTGCAGCGCACTTTTCAAATCCTAACCCGCATTGAATCAGGCCGGCTAATTTCCATATCACCAGAGGTGATTTGCAATGCAGCGGAAAGCAGGAAACAATGCGTCGCGCTGGTCTGACAATATATATACTTAAAAACAAATACGTGACATAGGAGAGACTGATTCCATGAATACAACCCGCAGAACCGTACTCAAGGGCGCTACCGCCAGCGGCGTGCTGGCCGGCCTGATCGCCGCCGGCGCCTTGCGCCCGACACAGGTCCTCGCCGCCGACTGGAACAAGACCGCCTTTGAAGCCAAGGACACGGCCGGTGCCTTGAAGGGCATCGGCGCCGGGGCGCCGGCCGAGAGCAAGGACCTGATGCTCAAGGTGCCGGACATCGCCGAGAACGGGGCCGTGGTCCCGGTCGATGTCGTCAGCAGCATTCCCAACACCAGTTCGATTGCCATCCTGGTCGAGAAGAACCCGCAGCCACTATCCGCCCAGTTCGATTTTGCCAACGGCGCGGTGGCGGAAGTTTCAGCGCGCCTCAAGATGGGCCAGACCTCCCTGGTCAAGGCGGTGGCCAAGGCAGACGGCAAGTTCTATACGGCGCAGAAGGAAGTCAAGGTCACCGTCGGCGGCTGCGGCGGCTGATTCACTAACCAACAAAAGGAAGAGACCATGGCAGATCCGATGAAGATTCGCGCCCAGTTGAAGGGCGATGTCACAGAGATTCGCGTCCTGATGGGTCACGCAATGGAAACCGGCCAGCGCAAGGATGCAGCCGGCGCAACCGTGCCGGCCCATTTCATTCAGTCGATGACGGTAGATGTCGGCGGCAAGAGAGTCGTCGACGGACAGATCGGCACCTCGGTATCGCGCAACCCGGTATTCGGCTTCAAGATGAAAGGCGCCAAGGTCGGCGACAAGGTCGTCGTCAGTTGGGTGGACAACAAGGGCGACAAGCGCAGCGACGAAGCTGCGGTGGCCTGACGCCACAGCACGGATTTCACCAAAGCCGGCAGCCAAGACCGGTGACAGGAACCATCAAGGAGAGAAGACATGAACATTGCATCGTCGGGCCTGCGCCTGTTGTCCTGCACTGCCGCTTTGGCCCTGAGCCTGTCGGTAGCGGCCCAGACCAAGGACCCCAACGCGGAATTTGAAAAGTTTCGCGCCGAGATGGAGGAAAGCAATCCCGCCGAGCTGTTCGAGGTCAAGGGCGAGGAGTTGTGGAAGGCCAGGCGCGGCCCGAAGAACGTGTCGCTTGCCGAAAGCTGCGACCTCGGCCAGGGCGTGGGCAAGGTCGAGGCGGCCTACGTGAAGATGCCGCGCTATTTCGCCGATGCCGACGCGGTGATGGACGCCGAACGACGCATTGTCTGGTGCATGGTCGAAAAGCAGGGCTTCAAGTTCGACGACATTGCCAAGAAGCCCTTCCAGGGCGGCAACGACAACAATGCGCCGGAGATCACCAACCTCGTTACCTATGTTGCCAGCGGTTCGCGCAACATGAAGTTCGACATCCCGCTGGGCGACCCCAAGGTGCGCGACGCCTTCGAGACCGGCAAGGCGATGGCCGCCTATCGCGCCGGTCCCTATGACTTTTCCTGCAACACCTGTCACGGTGTCGACGGCAAGCGCATCCGCATGCAGAACCTGCCCAACCTGGCGACGCCGGAAGGCGCCATCAAGGGGGTGCAGGGCTGGCCCGGCTATCGCATGACCGGCGGCGTAATGCTCACCTCGCAGTGGCGCATGAACGACTGCTTCCGCCAGCAACGCTTCCCGGAACCCAAATACGCGTCGCAGACCATCACCAACCTGCTGACCTACATGAGCGGCAATTCCAACGGGCAGATGTACAAGGGCCCGGGCATCAAGCGCTGAGGAGAATGGGATGAAGACAATACTTTTTGCCACCGGTGCCTCCGTCGCCACGCTCCTGCTCGCTGCTTGCGCCTCCGGGCCGCGCCACAGCGAGGCAGAGTACCGCCAGATCGCGATCGACACGATCAAGCACGACTTCCAGACCAAAGGGCAGGCGAAACACGAGCGCGTCACCCAGGATGAGGTGCAGCAGGCATGCAACAGCTATCTGAACAATCCGCCCAAGGAACTGATGATCAAGCTCACCAGCGCGCAGCTGGCGGCGATCAAGCTGCCTGCCGATGGCAAGTACCTCGGCGACTGGAAGGAAGGCGAGAAGATCGCGCAGAGCGGGCGCGGCTTCACCTGGTCCGACAAGGCCGACGAGCCGGCCGGCGGCAACTGCTACAACTGCCACCAGATCGGCCCGCAGGAGACGTCATTCGGCACCGTCGGTCCCAGCCTGCTTGCCTACGGCAAAACGCGCGGCAATTCGCCGGAGATCCAGAAGTACACCTATTCGAAGATATTCAACGCCAAGGCCTTCAACCTTTGTTCAGAAATGCCCCGCTTCGGCCACGCCGGTGCCTTGAACGAACAGCAGATCCAGCATCTCGTCGCCCTGCTGCTCGATCCGGCATCTCCGGTCAACAAGTAATTCCGTCTTACGGGCGGGCCTGGTCCGCTGACCAGGCCCGTTTCATTTGTGGAGATCCCGATGTCCTCGATGAACCGCCGCGAGTTCCTGCAAATTCTCGCCGCCGCTTCGGCCGCCGGCTTCGCGCTCGATGCCAGATCGGTATGGGCGGCCGGCAAGGGCGAAAGCCTCTATGAACTCAGGAAATTCGGCAATGTCCATCTGCTGCATTTCACGGATTGCCACGCTCAACTGATGCCGATCCACTTCCGCGAGCCGACAGTCAACCTTGGTATCGGCGTCGCGGCCGGCAAGGCGCCGCACCTGGTCGGCGAGCATCTGCTCAAGGCCTTCGGCATCAAGCCCGGCGGCATCGAGGCTCACGCCTTCACCTACCTGAATTTCGAGAAGGCGGCCAAGACCTACGGCAAGGTCGGCGGCTTCGCCCACCTCGCCACGCTGGTCAAGCGACTGCGCGCCGAACGTCCGGGTGCGCTGCTGCTCGACGGCGGCGACACCTGGCAGGGCTCGGCCACCGCCTTGTGGAGCAAGGGCCAGGACATGGTCGATGCCTGCAAGCTGCTCGGCGTCGACATGATGTCCGCGCACTGGGAATTCACGCTGGGCGACAAGCGCGTGCAGGAAATCGTCGAAAAAGATCTGAAAGGCCGGATCGAATTCTTGGCTCAGAACATCAAGACCAGCGATTTCGGCGACAAGGTGTTCGAGCCCTACAGCCTGCGCGAAATGAACGGCGTCAAAGTCGCCGTGATCGGCCAGGCCTTCCCCTACACACCGATTGCCAACCCGCGCTGGATGATTCCCGACTGGACCTTCGGCATCCAGGACGAGAACATGCAGAAGATGGTCGACGAGGTGCGCGCCAAGGGCGCGCAAGTCGTTGTCCTGCTCTCCCACAACGGCATGGACGTCGACCTCAAGATGGCCACCCGCGTCACCGGTATCGACGCCATTATGGGCGGCCACACCCATGATGGCGTGCCGCGCCCGGTGATTGTCAGGAACGCCGGCGGCCAGACGCTGGTCACCAATGCCGGCTCCAACGGCAAGTTCCTCGCCGTACTCGACTTCGATGTGCGCGGCGGCAAGGTTCAGGACTTCAGCTACAAGTTGCTGCCGGTGTTTTCCAGGCTGTTGCCGGCCGACGCCGAGATGGCCGCACTGATCGACAAGGTGCGCGCGCCGCACAAGGCCAAGCTCGAAGAAAAGCTCGCCGTCTCGGAGGGCCTGCTTTACCGGCGCGGCAACTTCAACGGCAGTTGGGACCAACTGATTCTCGACGCCATCATGGAAGTGCAAGGTGCCGACATCGGATTCTCGCCGGGCTTTCGCTGGGGAACCACGATCCTGCCGGGACAGGCCATCACCTTCGAGCACCTGATGGACCAGACCGCGATCACCTATCCGAGCGCAACGCTGACCGAGATGAACGGCGAGCAGATCAAGACCATCCTCGAGGATGTTTGCGACAACTCGTTCAATCCCGACCCCTACTACCAGCAGGGCGGCGACATGGTTCGTGTCGGTGGCCTGCAATACACCTGCGACCCCAACGCGAAAATCGGCAACCGCATCCAGGACATGCGACTCAACAACAAACCGCTCGACGCCGCAAAAACCTACAAAGTGGCCGGCTGGGCGCCAGTCGCAGAAGGCGCCAAGGGCGAGCCGGTATGGGATGTCGTGGCGCGCTACCTGCGCGACAAGAAAACCATTGCGCCGCGCAAACTCAACCAGCCCAAACTGCTGGGCATGAAGGGCAATGCCGGCTGGGCCGGCAGTTAACGCGAAGGAAATTTGGCATCGGGTCGGTCATCGAGCGCAGCGAGCCAATCAGCAGCCTCTCCCGCGAGGGGGCGAGGCGGGAATTCGCGACGCATGCGTCGCGCCGCCGCAGCCGGCTGGCTGTACAAAGCCAGCCGTGGGCCGCACAGCGGATTGGAGGGGATGGGCCTTCCTGCCCTTGCGCCCTTTCATAGTCTGTGGGTGGCGCTCGCGAACATGCGCGTTAGGAAAAGACTCCGCCCGGCGGGCGGAGGCAATTCAGTCAGGGCTTGATGTAGGCGTAGCCGCCGCGGGCCTGCAGCTTCGCAATTTCGGCGACGCCCGAGGGCACGAATACCGACTCGGGAATGAACTGCTTGCGCTCCAGCTTGCGGTTCTTCAGGGTTATCTCGCAGACGTCGAAGGTCACGCCCTGCTGTGCCAGCGTCTCCACCTGTACGTTTTACGGATTGCCGTTCTTGTCCTTGGCCCCTTCCATCAGGAAGTCCACGCCCTGGGCATGCGTGATCACGACGATCTGCGCCTGCGGATTGACTTCAAGATGATTGCCGATGTTGCGCAGGGTCGCGGTCGCATTCACCGCATCGTTCACGTGATAAACCACCTTGTCTGGATGGCTGTTGGCGGCTTGGTTTGTTGCGCAGCCGCCAAGGATCAAAACGCCGGTCGCCATCATGATAGTCAAGCTTCTTGTCATCTTTTCGTACATGACTTCTCCTCTGTGTTGGGTGGGGTCGCAACCCCTGATTGTTTCAGTTCTAAAACAGTACTCGCATTGAATGCCGACTTCAACCCCGCGCCATACACGCTAATTATGCAAAGCGTAATTTCGGCTATGCCGGCAAACCTGGGCGGCCGGCATCGGCAACATTTGCTTGCAAGGTTACGCGCGGCGCACTTGCCGGCGTCGGCTAGAATTGCCGCATGAACAAGCGTTCTCTCATCATTTTCCTGGCGGTACTTTCCGTCGCCGGCGCCGGCGCGTATGGCGCATGGAGAGCATGGGACCGCGCCGCCGATGCGCCAAAATACAAGATGGCCAAGGCCGAGTTCGGCCCGCTCACGGCCGCCGTCTCCGCCACCGGTACCCTGAATCCCGTGGTTTCGGTGCAGGTCGGATCGCAGGTCTCCGGGCAGATAAAGGAAATTCTGGTCGACTTCAATTCGCCGGTGAAGTCCGGCCAGTTGATCGCGCGACTGGACCCGGAAACCTATCAGCACCGCGTGCGCCAGGCCGAAGCGGATGTGGACGCAGCCCGCGCCGGTCAGGGCGTGCAGCAGGCGGAAGTGTCCCGCGCCCGCGCCAACCTGTCCAACGCCCAGCGCGACTACGAGCGCAAGAAGACGCTGGTGGAAAAGAACTTCATCTCTCCGGCCGAGCGCGACACGGCACAGAACACCCTGGATGCGGCCCGCGCGTCGCTTGCCTCGGCCGAAGCCCAGGTGAAGAACGGCGAAGCCGTGGTGCGTCAGCGCGAGGCCCAACTCGCGGCTGCCCGTGTCGACCTGGAACGTACCTCGATCAAGGCGCCAGTGGATGGCATCGTGGTCAAGCGCAGCATCGAGCCGGGGCAGACGGTGGCCGCCAGCCTCCAGGCCCCGGAACTGTTCGTCATCGCCAAGAACCTGACCGACATGCAGGTGGAGACTTCCATCGACGAGGCGGACGTCGGTCGCGTCCGCGTCGGGCAGAAAGCCAGCTTCACGGTGGATGCCTTCGCCGGCCGCCATTTCGAGGGCGAGGTGCGGCAGGTGCGCAAGGCCGCCACCGTGGTGTCGAATGTCGTGACCTACACCGTGGTGATTTCGGCAGCGAACGCCGATCTCACCTTGCTGCCGGGAATGACGGCCAACGTGCGCATCGTCACTGCGCAGAAGGACAAGGTACTCAAGGTGCCCAACGCAGCATTGCGCTTCCGTCCGGCGGGCAGCAGCGACGAAAAGAAGGCGGCGGTCGCCGTGTCACCGGCGCCGACTTCTGCTGCTGCCGCTTCGACCAGTGGCGGCGCAGGCGGTGGCGGCCTTGCCCAGCAGCGGGAGCGCCTGATTGCGGAACTCAAACTCGATGCAGACCAGCAGGCGAAGGTCGATGCCATCTTCGACAGCATGCGCGACAAATTCAGGGCGGCGCGCGACCTGCCCGAAGCGGAAAGAGGCAAGGCGCAGGAACGCAATCGCGGCGAAATTCGCGAGAAGGTTTCGGCAATCCTCACGCCGGAGCAGAAGAAACGCCACGAGGAAATGGCCGGCGAGGCTCAGGCCGTGCGCGCCGGTGGTGGCGGTGGCAGCGGCCGGGTCTGGATCCTCGACGCGGACGGCAAGGCAAAGGCTGTTGATGTGCGCCTCGGCCTCACCGACGGCAGCATGACCGAGATCATCTCCGATGACATCAAGGAAGGCCAGGAAGTCATCGCCGGGCAGCAGGCCGCAGCAGCGGCGAAAGCTTCCGCCATGCCCGGCCCGCGGCTGTTCTAATGAGCTTCCCGCACGGCCGCCCGCAGGGGCGAAGGCGGGGTTTCGCGAAGCACTGCTTCGCGCCGCCGGAGCCGGCCGGCTGTGCAAAGCCGGCCGTGGAACGTCGGCCACAACCCGGAGCCGCGCAGCGGCGAACCGCCGTCACCCTCTCGCCTGGCGAGGGAGGCGTAAGCGGGGTTGCGCAAAGCACTGCTTTGCGCCGCCGAAGCCGGGCCGCTGTGCAAAGCGGCCCGTGGAACGGGGGAAGTGTAGTCCGATGAGCGCGGCGCTGATCCGGGTCGAGGAGCTGGCCAAGGATTACGTCATGGGCAGCAACGTGGTGCCCGCCCTGCGCGGCGTTACGCTCGACATCGCCGCCGGCGAGTTTGTCGCCGTGATGGGGCCGTCAGGGTCCGGCAAATCCACCTTCATGAATCTGCTCGGCTGTCTTGATCATCCGAGCGGCGGCAGTTATTGGCTCGGCGGCCAGGAAGTCTCGGCGCTGTCGGGCGACGAACTGGCGACGGTGCGTAATCGCAAGCTGGGCTTCGTCTTTCAGCACTTCAACCTGCTGGCGCGCACCTCGGCGCTGGACAACGTGGCCCTGCCCCTGCTCTACGGCGGCATGCCGCCAGCGCAGCGCAAGCAGCACGCCGAGCAACGTCTCACCCAGGTCGGCTTGGCCGAGCGCCTGGACCATCACCCCTCGCAGCTGTCCGGCGGCCAGCAGCAGCGCGTCGCCATCGCCCGCGCACTGGTCAACGATCCGCAACTGGTGCTCGCCGACGAACCCACCGGCGCGCTGGATTCGCGCACCAGCGTCGAGATCATGGCCCTGCTGCAACAGCTCAACCGCGAGGGAATCACCATCGTCCTGGTGACCCACGAACACGACATTGCCGACTTCGCCGGACGCATCATTTCCTTCCGCGACGGCAAGGTGGTCGAGGACCGGGCCAACGTGCCCAAGGATGCGGCGGCGGCATTATGAACTTCGTCGCGACCCTGCGCATCGCCCTGCTCGCCCTGCGCATCAACAAGCTGCGCTCGGCGCTGACCATGCTCGGCATCATCATCGGCGTCGCCGCCGTGATTGTCATGATCGCCGTCGGCAACGGCGCCCAGGCGCGCGTCGAAGATCAGATCCGCAGCCTCGGCTCCAACATCATCATGGTGCTCTCCGGCTCGATGACCTCCGGCGGCGCCCGCGGCGGCAGCGGCTCGCAGCCGACCATCACCGAGGACGACGCTTACGCGCTGAATCGCGAGATCGATGAAATTCACGCCGCCGCCCCCACACTGCGCGGCACCGGCCAGATCGTGGTGGGCAATGCCAACTGGTCCACGGTGTACTACGGCACGTCGCCCGAGTATCTCGAAGTCCGCGAGTGGGCAGTGGTCGAAGGCCGCGGTTTCGAGCAGGCGGAAATCAACGGCGCGGGCAAGGTGGTACTGCTGGGACAGACGGTGGCAAAAAATCTCTTCGGTGACGCCAGCCCGATCGACCAGGTCGTGCGCGTGCGCAAGGTGCCGCTCACCGTGATCGGCCTGCTCGACCGCAAGGGTCAGAACATGATGGGCCAGGATCAGGACGACATCATCCTGATGCCGATCAGCACGGCCAGAAAGCGCGTGCTCGGCTCGGCCCAGCAGGCCAAGAGCCGCAGCGTCGGATCGATCATGGTCAAGGTCAAGGATGGCGCCGACATGGGCGCGGCGGAAGCGCGCATGCGCGAACTGCTGCGTCAGCGCCATCGCCTGCAAACGGGTCAGGACGATGATTTCTACGTGCGTAACCTGTCCGAGATCCTCCAGGCCCAGGAAGCCTCGTCGAAGGTGATGTCGCTGCTGCTGGCGGCGGTCGCCTCGGTTTCGCTGCTGGTGGGTGGCATCGGCATCATGAACATCATGCTGGTCTCGGTCACCGAGCGCACGCGCGAGATCGGCCTGCGCATGGCCGTTGGGGCCCGCGCGCGGGACATCCTGACCCAGTTCCTGGTCGAGGCCGTCACGCTGTCCTTGATCGGCGGCGCCATCGGCATCCTGCTCGGCGTCGGCGGCGCCATGGCGATTGCCGAACTCGCCGGCTGGCGCACCGAGCTCTCGGGCGGCTCGATCGTGCTCGCTGCCGGCTTTGCCGGCGCCATCGGCATATTTTTTGGCTATTACCCGGCAAAGAAGGCCTCGCGCCTGCTGCCCATCGAAGCGCTGCGTTACGAGTAAGCGGAGGACAGATGGCTGAAGAAGTCGAACTCAAGCTGGCGCTGGCAGAAGATCATCAGCCACGTTTCCTGCGCCATCCGCTGCTGAAGCAGGCCATCGAACGCCACGTCGAGACGCTCGACAACATCTATTACGATACGACGGAGCTTTCACTGCGTCGCCGCGGCATTGCCCTGCGCCTGCGCCGCAAGGGGCGCGACTGGCTGCAAACGGTCAAGCTGGCCGGAAGTTCGGCCGCCGGTCTCTCCAGCCGGCCCGAATGGGAAGGCCCCTACACCGGGCATTTCGATTTTTCCGCCATCGAGGATTCATCCGTGCGCGAGTGGCTGCAGCGACGCAAACTGCTGGCCCGCATCGTCCCCATTTGCGAAACACGCTTTCGGCGCATCACCTGGAAATTCGCTGCCGCGCCGGGCGCCGTGCTGCTGACCCTGGATCGGGGATGGATCGTCGCCGATGGTCGCCGCGAAGCCATCTCCGAAGTGGAACTTGAGCTTGCCGGCGCGCCGGTGCATGCAATCTTCGGCTTGGCCACCCAGCTCGCGCAGCGGGCAGCCCTGACGCCATCGGTTTTGTCCAAGGCAGAGCGCGGCTATCGCCTGCATGTCGGGGCGCCGCCGGAGCCGATCAAGGCGCACGCCGCCGCACTGTCCGCGGCAATGACGCCGTTCGAGGCCTTTCGCTGCATTTCAATGTCATGCATCGAGCACCTGCAACAGAATCATTCCGGCGCCTTGAGCAGCGGGGATCCGGAATATATCCACCAGATGCGCGTCGCCACGCGTCGGCTGCGTGCGGCCTTGCAACTTTTCGCCCTCGTGCTGCCGGAAAATCTTGTAGAGCCTCTGCGCGCACCGCTGCTCGCTCTGATGAAGCAGTTGGGCCGCGCACGCGATCTGGATGTATTGCTCACTGAAATTGCCAATCCGGTGCTGGCCGCCCTGCCCAATGAGCCGCGCTTGCCCGCGTTGGCAAGTGACATCACCAACCGCTGTTACGCGGCGCGGGCGCAGGCGATTGCCATGCTCGCCGCTCCTGACTACGGCCGCACGCTGCTGACCGCGCTCGAATCGCTGCACGCCAGACCGGCCGCGGGATCGACGCCGGTCACCCTGAGCAGTTTCGCCTGCCGGCGACTGCAACGCCTGCGCAGGAAGGTGCGGCGCCTGGCGCTGGCGGCGAATATCGACGACCCTTCCTCGCTGCAGTCCTTGCGGATCGGTGTCAAGCGACTGCGCTACGCGCTTGAATTCTTTTCGCCCCTGGCAGTAGAGACCGCCTCGCGTCGCGTGCTGAAACAGCTCGCGTCAGTGCAGGACACCTTGGGGCAACTTAATGACCTGGCCAATGCCGGCGCCATGCTGATGGACTGTGCCGGCGATGACCCCAGGCTGCGCGAGGCAGTGACACTGATCGGTGGCTGGCACGGCCCGCGCCATGCCGCGTTGCTGGCGAGCATCCCGCCCGAACTGGCCCGCCTGGCGCGGCTGCCGCCGCTTGCCGCCGTTTAACCGTGCTGCAACAATAATATTGCATGATCGGCCGCACAAAGGAGATACATCGATGGAACTGATACTCTGGCGTCATGCCGAAGCCGAAGAAGGCGACGGCAAGCTTCCGGATGGCAAGCGACGGCTCACCGCACACGGCGAAAAGCAGGCGAAAAAAGTTGCGCAATGGTTACAACAGCATCTGCCGCGCAAACGGAAAGTTCTTGTCAGCCCGGCCGAACGCACCCAGCAAACTGCACACGCCCTGGAGTTGCCCTACGAGATAGAACCCAGGCTCGGCATCCGCGCTTCCGTAGAGGATGTGCTGGCAGTCGCCGGCTGGCCCGACCAGAATGGCGCAGTGCTGATCGTCGGGCACCAGCCTACCCTGGGACGCGTCGCGGCCCTGCTGCTCGGGGGCGAGGAAGCGGACTGGCCGGTCAAGAAAGGCGGCGTCTGGTGGTTTGCCAGCCGGGAGCGCGACGGCGAGAGGCAAACCGTGTTGCGCGCGGTGCTAAATCCTGATTTCGCCTGAATTCAACCGGGCGACGCCGGCTCCGGATTTCATGCCGGTTGCGGAAACCGGCATCTTTTGATATTTTAGGCATCGATATATTAACCGGGCTGCGCACGCCAGCGCCATATTCCAATGTCAAAAAAATCCGCTTCCGCCGCGTCCGACACCGAAACACGCGCCACTTCTGAACACGCGCCCGACTTGCGGCTGTGGTTGCGCACACTGGCCTGCACCAATCTGATCGAGAACCACATCCGCTCGCGCTTGCGCGCCGAGTTCGACATCACGCTGCCGCGTTTCGACCTGATGGCCCAACTGGAGCGCTCCCCGCAAGGCCTCAAGATGGGCGAACTGTCCAAGCGCATGATGGTTACCGGCGGCAACGTGACCGGTATCACCGATCAACTGGTCGCCGAAAAACTGGTGATCCGTGAAGACAGCCCCAAGGACCGCCGCGCCTACATCGTCAAGCTGACGACAGAGGGCCGCCGCAGCTTTCGCAAGATGGCCGAGGCTCATGAAACATGGGTTGTCGACCTGTTCGCCGGGATGGATGAGAAGCAGCGCAGCCAGCTGTATGAATTGATGGCAGCGCTAAAGTCGAGCGCCGCCAAAGTGGCGGCTAAGAAATAGTCGGCGTCGGTCAAATCAGGGCGCCGGATTGCTGTAGCGCAAATGCAGCGCCTCGATCTGCTGCAAGACTTCATCCGCGAGCGACACCCCACAAGCGGCGACATCCTCGCGCAACTGCTCCAGCGTCGTGGCGCCAATGATCGTGCTGGCGACAAACGAGCGCGAAGCAACGAACCCAAGCGCCAATTGAGTCGACGTCAGCCCATGCGCGCGCGCCAGTTCGGCGTAGGCTGCAACCGCCGGCTGCACATTGACCTTCGAGTAGCGCTGGGCGAAGCCCTGAAACAAGGTCAAGCGTCCGCTGGCCCCCGGATCGGCCAGATACTTGCCCGACAGCAACCCGAACGCCAGCGGCGAATAGGCAAGGAGCGCCACGTTCTCGCGGAAGCCGATCTCGGCCAACCCGGTTTCCCAGGTCCGATTGATCAGGCTGTAGGCATTCTGTACCGAAACCACACGCGGCAGACCGTGCTTCTCTGCCTGGTGCAGGAACTGCATCACACCCCATGGCGTCTCGTTGGACAGTCCCACATGACGAACCCGTCCTTCCCTGACGAGTTCAGCCAGAGCTGCGAGGGTTTCTTCCGGGGGCACGAAAGCGCGCTCATTTTCGGGGTCGAACTGGTACTGGCCGAAAATCGGCGTGTTGCGATCCGGCCAGTGCAACTGATACAAGTCCACGTAGTCGGTTTGCAGGCGTGCCAGTGAGCCTTCGATGGCGGCGCGGATATTCTTCCGGTTGAACGCCAGTTCTCCGTTCCTGATCCACTTCAGGCTGCGGCCGGGACCGGAAATCTTGGTGGCGAGGACGATCTTGTCGCGCGCCTGGCGTTTCAGCCAGCTACCAATATAAGTTTCTGTCTTGCCATAACTTTCGGCATTCGGCGGCACCGAATACATCTCTGCCGTATCGATGAAGTTGATGCCATGGGCCAGCGCAAAATCGAGTTGCCGATGCGCATCCGCCGCGCTGTTCTGGGTGCCGAAAGTCATGGTACCGAGGCAGACCCGGGAGACCTGAAGATCGCTGCTGCCGAGCATCGCGTATTGCATCGCCGCGGTTTCCTTTTTATCCGTGAGAGCGCTATTCTATGGCGGCGATACACCGGATCGACAAGAACCGCGCGAAAGCTTCCGCATGCTGACTCCGCAACAACTCGACCACCAATACAACGCCCGCGCCGCGATCCCGGATCATTCCGAGATCTTCGCACGATGGCGCGCCGACTCGCGCGCCACCCGCGATCAACTGCGCTGCGAAGCAGACTATTATTTCGGCCCGTCGCCCGCCGAAACCCTCGATCTGTATCCCGCTGCCGTGCCGAACGCGCCGCTACTGGTTTTCATACATGGCGGCTATTGGCGTTCGCTGGACAAGCAGGATTTTTCCTTCCTCGCGCCGGCTTTCGTCAACGCCGGAGTCGCCGTGGCCATGCCCAACTACGGCCTGGCTCCCGCAACGTCGATCGCGGAGATGGTGCGCCAGATGTTGCGTGCAATGGCATGGCTTTACCGTCACGCGGCGGAACTAGGCATCGATCGGCGCCGCATCGTGGTGGCCGGGCATTCCGCCGGCGCGCACCTTGCCGCCATGATACTGGCCGCCGACTGGCCGCTCATGGCGGGCGACCTGCCGCGGGACTTGCTGTGCGGCGCCGTCTGCATTTCCGGACTGTATGACCTGCAACCCCTGGTTCGCGCGCCCTTCCTGCAGGAAGACCTCAGGCTCGACGAAGCGACAGCGCAGCTTGTCAGTCCTGTCGGCTACCGGCCCGGGCGCTCCATACCCCTGATCACCGCTGTCGGCAGCGAGGAGAGCACCGAGTTTCAGCGCCAGAACCGCCTCATCCGCGAGGCCTGGCCGCATTGCTTCCAATGCGACCTGCCCCTGCCCGGCCGCCATCATCTGGCCAGTGTCGAGGCCCTGGGCGACCGCGATCATTCCCTGTTCGACGCGACGCTGCAGCTATTCGATGATCGCCGATGAGAAAGCTTGCACCGATTCTGCTCGTCCTCGCTGCCTTGATCGGTGGCACGGTATTCCTGCGGCCCGGCAACATCAACCCCCTGCTCGATGCATCCATTGCTCCCCGCGGTAGCGCGATGGCCAAGGCCAGCGTCAGCGTCGATACTCGACGATTGCGAGTTCAACCGGCAGAGGTACCATCAATCATCTCGTGATCGGCAATCCGGCGGGCTTCAATACGGCATATGCCATCAAGGCGGACCGCATCAATCTGGAGATCGACCTCGCTTCGGTCACCGAGGATGTCATCGTAATTCGCTTCCTTGTCATCGATGGACCCGATGTGTTCTACCAGCAAGGCGACTCGACGACCAACTTCGATGCCATCCTGACCAATATCGCGAGCTATATCGGCAGCGTCGAAAGAGGGATGAGCGCGCAAGGCAAGAGGCTGATCGTTGAGGAACTTACCATCTGCAACGCCCGTGCCCAAGCCAACGCCGCCTACATGAACAACAAGAATGTCAGTGTGGCGCTGCCCGACATCAGCCTGAAGAACATCGGCAGTGCCAGGGGTGGCCTCACACCCGCGGAACTCGGTCAGGAAATGGTTCGCACCTTGAATTCAAAGCTGAATACTGCGACGAACTTCGACCGGCTCAAATTATCAGCCGGCACGGCGTTCGGCAAGCCGAACGGCGCACAGAGCCCACCCAGATGACGGCAGCCACAAGGGCCGGCGGGCCAATGCCGCCTGTAATACAATACGGGGCTTGCGCGCCCTGCCGGTTGGCGCCCGATCCGGCATTCCGCCGCATTTCCCTCAAGCGCTTCGCCGCCTGAACCGGTTCCCCGCGAGGGGGCGAGGCGGGGTTTCGCACCGCACGCGGTGCGCCGCCACAGCCGGCTGGCTGTGCAAAGCCAGCCGTGGGCCGCGAAGCGGCCGATTCAGGAGTTCAATTGAACGCGACCATACAAAGCTTCTCCCCTTCCGCCGACGCCGCATCCCACACTAGCCAGGACGCCAGCCCGATCGCCGCGCCGGACGCCGTGTCACCAGCGCCAGCGCCCTGCGTACCTTCGGCAACTTTCGACGATCTCGGCCTGTTGCCCGAGTTGCTGCGCGCCATCAAGGACGCCGGCTACACCACGCCGACGCCGATCCAGATCCAGGCCATTCCGATCATCATGGCCGGCAAGGACGTCATGGGCGGCGCCCAGACCGGCACCGGCAAGACCGCCGGCTTCACCCTGCCGCTGCTGCAGCGCCTGGCGCGCCATGCCAGCAGTTCGCCCTCACCGGCGCGCCATCCCGTGCGCGCCCTGATCCTGGCGCCGACGCGCGAACTGGCGATGCAGGTGCATCAGAGCGTGGTCACCTACAGCAAGCACCTGCCGCTGCGCTCGGTCTGCATCTACGGCGGTGTCGACATCAGGCCGCAGATCGCCGAATTGCGCGAAGGGCGCGAGATCGTGGTCGCCACGCCAGGCCGGCTGCTCGATCACGTGCAGCAGAAGAGCGTCAGCTTCAATTTCGTCGAGGTGCTGGTGCTCGACGAAGCCGACCGCATGCTGGACATGGGCTTCATCCCCGACATCAAGCGCATCCTCGCCATGCTGCCGAAAGAACGCCAGAGCCTGCTGTTCTCGGCGACCTTCTCCAACGAGATCAAGAATCTCGCCGACAGCATGCTCAAGGCGCCGCAACTGATCGAGGTGGCAAAGCGCAATACCGTGATCGAGACCATCACCCACCGCGTTTATCCGGTGGCCTCCGACCTCAAGCGCAGCCTGCTGGTGCACCTGCTGACACACGACGAGGAAAAGGCCAAGCAGGTGCTGGTCTTCGTCGGCACCAAATTCGGCGCCAGCCGCCTCGCCGTGTACCTCGAGCGGCAGGGCATTGCCGCCGACGCCATTCACGGCGACAAGAGCCAGCAGCAGCGCACCGAAGCGCTCGAAGCCTTCAAGTCGGGCAAGGTTCGCGTCCTGGTCGCCACCGACGTCGCCGCGCGCGGACTCGACATCGACGACCTGCCCCACGTCATCAACTACGAACTGCCGCACACCGCCGAAGACTATATCCATCGCATCGGCCGCACCGGCCGCGCCGGCAAGCAAGGCGACGCCACCTCGCTGTTCGCACCCGAGGAAAGCCAGCGCCTGGGCGACATCGAAAGGTTGATCAAACGTCCGATTGAGCGCGTCGAAATCACCGGCTTCAATATCGGCACGGCGGCCCCTGAACGCGGACGCGAACGCAGTGGCGGCGGCCATCGCCGCGAGCACGAAGAACACCGTCGGGAGCGCGAAGTCAAGCAGCACGACCGCCGGCCACCGCCCCACCTGCCGGCCCCTGTCGCCCACGTACCGCGACTTGACTCGCGCCGGCCAAAGCTCGACTTCGACCCCAACAAGCCCTACGTCAGCAAATCCGCAATCGTCGAAGCCAGCACCGAGAAGCCGTCCGCAACACGCCCGCAAAAACCTGTGGCCGCGCTCCTCGGCGGATTCGGCAAGAAGTAGGCAGGATCAGCCATGCGCGGCGCGGCAGCATGGCAGTTCGATGTGCGGCCGGCCGGGCTCGACAGCCCTGACACGCTGTTCATCGTTCTCGGCGGGCGCTGGCGCATCGACCAGGATCTGCCCTGCCGATACTCTGATGGCCCGTCTGGCGGCACCGGTTCGCCGGCTCGGTTTCGATGCCGGCGCGCTCACAGACTGGGACTCCGGCCTGCTGACCTTCGTCTCAGGCATCAGCAAGTCCTGTGCGGATCGCGGTATCACGATCGATAGCAGCGGACTGCCGCCGGGTGCGCAGCGCCTGCTGGCGGAAACCCTCGAGCAGCAGCCGGACGCGATCTGGCGCGGCAACAAGCAGAAGTCCGCACCTTGAAATCCTGTTGAAAGGAAATGCCATGAAACTCGTCCGCTACGGCACCAAGGGGCGCGAAAAGCCAGGCCTGATTGCTCGCGACGGCACGCTGCGCGATCTGTCCGCCCATGTCGCCGGGATCGGCTGGAACGAAATCTCCGCCGCCGGGCAAAAGCGGCTGCGCGCCATCAATCCTGCCAGCTTGCCGCAAGTACGCGGCAAGCCGCGTTATGGCGTGCCCTTCACCGGCATTTCCAAGATCGTCGGCATCGGGCTCAACTACCGCGCCCACGCCCTCGAGGCGAACATGCCGATTCCGGCCGAGCCGGTGATGTTCATGAAGGCCACCACCTGCATCAGCGGCCCCAACGATCCGGTCGTGATGCCCGTCGGCAGCAGCAAGCTCGACTGGGAAGTCGAACTGGGGCTAGTCATCGGCCGCGAGACCCGTCAGGTCAGCGAGGCTAAAGCGCTCGATCACGTTGCCGGCTACTGCGTGTTCCACGATGTCTCGGAGCGCGCCTTCCAGCTCGAACGCGGCGGCCAGTGGGACAAGGGCAAGGGCTGCGACAGCTTCGGTCCGATCGGCCCCTGGCTGGTGACGACGGACGAAGTCGCCGACCCGCAGCGGCTTCGCCTGTGGCTAGCGGTAAATGGCGAACGCATGCAGGATTCGACCACCGCCGACATGATTTTTTCCTGCGCCGAAATCGTCAGCTACGTCTCGCGCTTCATGACGCTCTTGCCCGGCGACGTGATCTGCACCGGTACGCCGCAAGGCGTCGGCATGGGCCGCGGCCGCTTCCTGAACGTCGGCGACAGGGTCAGGCTCGGCGTCGAAGGCCTGGGCGAGCAGGCACAAACGGTAATCGCCGCCCGGCCGCCTTAGGCAAAAAGTCGGCGCTGGCGACACGGCGATTCGCCGGCATGGCCGGCTGCGGCCGGCCCCAAAGACTGCGCTCTAACCCAGATAGTCCAGCCGCAGCCTCTGCTGCAGCGTCCGCGCCTGGCGAAAGGCCACCTTGAGGATTTGCCGGTCGAGCTGATGCAGACGATCCGGATTCAGCCGGTTGGTGGCGGCGGGAAACTCGCCCGACACCTGGTTCTGCAGGCGCAGGCGCTGGATCTGGTAAAAGGCGGCGACCATCGCTGCCGCCTCCTCGACCGGCATGCCCAGGGCCTGGCGCGCGCCGCGCAGGCGTTCGATGGTGTTGGTGTGCGCCACGCCATGCGCCAGCGCCAATATCCTGACGGCATCGACAAAGATGCGGATGCCTTGGCCCTTGAGGTCGAGCGTATGCGGAAACTCCTTGCCGCCACCGAGACGGAAGTCGCGCCACCAGGAGAGCGGCGGTTCCTGCCCGAGCGCGTTGACGGTCATCGCGCGGAAGAAGGCGGCATTGCCCTTGACCTTGCGCAGCAGCCAATGCTGCAGATCTGCCACCAACTCTTCGCGGCCGTAGAGCGGGCGGAAATCGAAAAAGATGCTGGCATTGAGCAGGGCTTCCGGTTCCGGCACAGAAATCCAGTTGCCGAACTGTCGCTTCCACTCATCCAGCGAAAGGCACCAGGCCGGGTTGCTCGCCATGACCTGCCCGCTGCATAGCGCAAAGCCGCAGGCGTCGAGCGCGACATTCACGGCCCGGGCGAAGGGCAGGAACCGCTGGCGCAGCTCTTCCGCCTCCGCGTTCGATGCCGCCGCAAAAACGATGCCGTTGTCCTGATCGGTAAACAATGTCTGCTCCAGCCGCCCCTCCGAGCCGAAGACGATCCAGCACCATGGCACATAGGGCAAGTCGTATTCGCCTTCCACCAGTTCGATGGCCTGCAGGGCAATCAAATCGTTGAGCGCGGAAATCCATTCGCACAAGGCCTCGGCGCCGCTGCCTTCGGCCAGGCGGCGCGCGGCAAAGCGGCGTACGGCCGTGGTCTGTGCCGCCAGTTCGGTGATGCTGCGCGTTGCCAGGATGGCGTTGGCCAGGCTGGCCGAATCGGCCGCCTGCATGCCATACAGGTCGCCCTGCGAAACCACGTTGAACAGTTGCCCGTCGGCGCCGGTGAGGATCAGGTGGCGCATGCCGCGGCGGAACATCAGCACGGTAGCCTGATGCACCGTGGCATCCGCCGACAGGCTGGCCAGCCCGCCGGTCATGATGCCGGCGATCGGCCCGGCCAGGTCGCACTCCTCGTTGACGATGCAGCGCAGCGCATCGCGCAGGGTGACGATGCCCAGCGGCACCGAGCTGGCACCATCGACAATCACCGCAGCCTCTGCACCCCGCAGGTCGATGGCACGCAGCGCGTCGCGCACCGAGGTTGCCGGATCCAGCACCACCGGCGGCGTCAGCGGCAGGTTGCACAGCGTCGTATTGAGATTGACCGACGCCGCGTCGAACAGGCGAATATCAGTAGGTGATGCGGGCATGGTAGGTCTTCTCGCTGGCTTCGCGCGCCTGGCCCAGGGTGCGGATACCCTTGTCGGCCAGCAAGGGCAACATCTTGAGGAAGACTTCGGCGGTGACGATGGCATCGCCGACCGCCGTGTGGCGCCCCATCACGGAGACGCCGAGACGTTCGGCAATGGCTTCGAGGCGATGCGTTTCCTGATTCGGAAACAGCACGGCAGAAAGCAGGAAGGTATCCAGCACGGGACGATCGAAGCGAATCCCGGTGGCGGCTTCCTTCAACTCCAGAAAACGCATGTCGAAAGCGGCATTGTGCGCCACCAGCACGGTGTCGGCGACGAAGGCACGGAACACCGGCAGCACCTGCGCGATCGGCGGCTGGCCGGCCAGCATCTCGGCCGTGATGCCATGGATCTTCACCGATTGCGGCGGCAGGCTGCGCTGCGGATCGATCAGCTGCTCGTAGGCTTCGTGCCGCAGCAGACGTCGATTGACGATGCGCACTGCGCCGATCTGGATGATCTCGTCGCCCGCCGATGGCTCAAGACCGGTGGTTTCGGTGTCGAACACGGTGAACGCGAGTTGCGCGAGAACACGGTCATCCAGCGCCAGGTCCGTCTCTTCGCTCTTGAACAGATCGAAGTCATAGAACTCGGGGCGGCTGTCCGCCAGCGCCACGCCGGCCGCGGTGACCACTGCATTCTGTGCGCTGATGGCGGGCAGCAGGAAGCGGAAGAAGGCCCGGTAGGCGGCGTGATCGCGCTGGAACCACACCTCGCCGCCATTGCGCTCGACAATGTCGCGCACCGTCAGCGGCGAAGACTCGCCGGCCACCGTCAGCGCATCGAGTTCCCAATGCATCACGGTCTCGGTGCTCATGAAGACGCCGGACCAGATCAGGTCGATATGCGCCATTGCGCCATCCCGGCTCAGGCGCAGTTTCAGGTCGCGGATCTGGTATTCGTCGCGCAGGCGCGCGGCGAAGTAGGTCATCGCCTGCAGCATGGAAAAGCCGTCGACCTTGATCCACACCCCGGCGTCGACATCCTCGATGCTTACCTGCAGGCCACAACGATCGGCGATGCGGCGGCGGGCCGCCGTCAGCAGGTCGGCACCGAGCATTTCTTCCAGTGGCCAGCGCGACTTGAGCACCGCCGCAAACGTCCGCGCTGCTGCCTCGACCCGCGTCGCCAGCCCCGCGGCTTCGTCACGGACCACGGCAAGGAAACGCTGATGGTCCTCCGCGCTCATGTCGGTGTAGTCGTAGAGCGTTTCCGCGGCGGCGCGCAGATTGCCCACCGGGCCGCGACTGCTCTCGGTCAGATCCTGCAGCAGCTGGTCGCGCATGGATTCGCTGTCGAAAGTCTCCGTCATGTCTTCGATCATCGTCATGTAACCGGAGAAGCCGCCCGCCGTTTCCGGCGCGTCGCCCGTTGCCGCCGTGGCACCGGCCTCGGGGATCGGCGCGACCAGCACGCGCAGCAGGCGGCCCGACTCGGTCACGGCGACGAAGTGACGGTGCGCGCTGCGCCGCGCATCGAAGTTCTCCAGCGCATAGGCGATCAGATGGCGATCGAAGATGCCGTAGATCGAACGCCCCAGGCCCAGCGCCGCCATGCCGTGTCCCGCGGCACCCGCGAACAGGGCACGAGCGCGCCGGTTATAGAGCAGCACGCGGCCGTCCATGTTGCAGACAATGACGCCTTGGGCGAGCTCCGACATGAGCACGGCGAAGCGGTTGCGATCCGCTTCCGCTGCGGCATTGGCGGCGCGGATGCGCGCGTCGATCTCCTCGTCGCGCGCCTGATGCTGTTCGGCCAGGCGATTGACGGCACCGATCAGCGCCTGCAACTCGCCGCTGCCCTGCATGCTGAGGCGGGTCGCCGGCTCCTCCAGCATCGCCCCCGCCTCCTCGGCCGCCCGCACCGGCGGCAGCACCAGGAATTCGTGCACGCCGCGCAGGATCAGGAAGAGGAAGATGCAGGCGAAAAAGACGATCATCAGCACGGCGCCCAGGCGACGATCCAGCACGGCCTCCATCAGGGCCTGTTCCTGTCCCTCCAGTCCGGAGCCGGTGACGAAAAACGCCGCGGCCAGCACCGCCAGCAAAAAAACACAGGCGACTGCGACGGCGGCGACCAGTTTGATACGGGAATTCACCATGCGATCGACTCGCTAACGCTCATGGCACCGAGCGCCACCCGCTGAAGATGAAACACGCGAAAAGCCAATTAGTCGCCCGCCCCCCTCCCCCCCTCGCGGGGGGTTACCGTTCGGCGCGCTACGCGCGTTTATCACAGGGGACTCCGGACAAAGTATTTCACGTTAAACCGATGGCCGGCGCTCAGGGCCTGTCGAGCAAGGCCTTGACCTTGGCGATCAGGTCGCGGGTCGCGAACGGCTTTGTCATATACACATCGGCACCCAACGCAAGGCCTTTCGACACCTCGGTATCGCGCCCCTTGGCGGTCAGCATCATGATCCGCAGGGTCTTGAACTCGGGATCCTGGCGCAGATCCTGGCAGACCTCGAAGCCGTTCCGGTGCGGCATCATGACATCGAGAATCGCCAGGTCGGGTCGTTCGCTGCGAATCCGCTCGAGTGCCTGTGCGCCGTCATGGGCGACGACGACCTCGTAGCCTTCGCGCTTGAGCAGGAACTCAAGCGAAATGACGATGTTAGGCTCATCGTCGGCGATCAGGATCTTTGTAGCCATGGCTCCCCTCCGGCATCAGCGTGTAGTTCTTCTTGGCGGAAGAATACACCGCGCGGGGGGCTTGCGACAGACCAGGCGGACAGTAGACGGCGACTCGGTTGCACCCTCCCACCGAGGAATACCGTCCCCGCCCGGAGAGACGAGGACATAACAAAAAGCCCACCGCAAGGGTGGGCCCGGTGTGCCGCAAACCGGAAAAATCAGGCGGCCGCTTGTGCCGGAATCTGCCGGCTGTGGTGCGTGATGCGGTTCCTGGCATCGACATACACCAGATCCGGCTCGAAATTTTGCAGCTCGATTTCATTCATCATGGCGTAGGTGGCGACGATCAACAGGTCACCGGTGGCGGCCTTGCGTGCGGCGGCGCCGTTGACCGAAATCGTTCCGCTGCCGCGTTCGGCGCGAATGGCGTAGGTCGTGAATCGCTCGCCGTTATTCACGTTGTAGATGTCGATCTGCTGGTATTCCTTGATGTCGGCCGCTTCGAGCAGCGCTTCATCGATGGCGCAGGAACCCTCGTAGTGCAGTTCGGCGTGGGTAACAGTGACCCGGTGGAGCTTGGATTTGAGCATCGTGCGTTGCATTGTCAGACCTTTCTCATGCAAAGGCGGCAATCAATCGGAAGTCCTCCCGCAGGATCCGGACTTCCATCCCTTCCACTTCTGGCACACCGCCGGCATGAGCGCATCGCAGTGACCTAAACTTCCAGATTGTCGATGAGGCGCGTGCTTCCAAGACGCGCCGCTGCCAACACCACCAACCCGGAATCGTGAGCGGACGGCAATTGTAGATCAAGTTTTTTGCGCAAGGCAACATAATCTGCCGTCCATCCATTTGAACCTAATGTATTCATGGCCTTGCGTTCGAGTTCGGCGAAGCCCCGGGCACCGTTTCTAAGCTCCGCTGCAAGTTCGGAGATCACCCGGTACAGCCGCGGCGCCTCGGCGCGTTCCGCCACCGTCAGGTAACCGTTGCGCGAGGACAGCGCGAGGCCGTCGGCGGCGCGAACCGTCGCGCCGCCGACGATTTCAATCGGCAGATTGAATTCACGCACCATGTTGCAAATAACCATCAGTTGCTGGTAGTCCTTCCTGCCGAACAGCGCCACATCGGGTTGGGCGATCTGGAACAGCTTCATCACCACCGTGGCAACGCCGCGAAAATGTCCGGGGCGAAACTCGCCGTCAAGGATGCCGGCCTGTTCGGACGGCGGTTCGACGTGATAGGACTGCGCTTGCGGATACATTTGTGCTTCGTCGGGCGCAAACAGATGCTCGACGCCCGCTGCCGCCAGTTTTTCACAATCCGCTGCGAAGGTACGCGGGTAGCTCTCGAAGTCCTCGCCGGGACGAAACTGCAGGCGATTGACGAAGATCGTCGCAATCACCTGGTCGGCATGGTCCCGCGCCTGGGTCATCAGGGCGATGTGGCCCGCGTGCAGGTTGCCCATGGTCGGCACCAGCGCCACACGGCCCGCCTTCGCTCGCGCCGCGCGCAGGCCGGCGATGGTCTCGTGAATCTGCATGGTTTAACGCTTGTTTCAGTAGGTGTGCTCGGGCGCCGGATAGCTGCCATCCTTGACGGCCTTGACGTAGGCGATCACGGCGGCATCGATGCTCGTCGCACCCTCCATGAAATTCTTCACGAAGCGGCCTTTCTTGCCCGGATAGACGCCCAGCATGTCGTGCAGCACCAGCACCTGCCCGTCGCAGTCGGGCCCGGCGCCAATGCCGATGGTGGCGCAAACCTTGAGCAGTCGGGTGATTTCAGCGGCAAGTTGCGCCGGCACCATTTCCAGCACCATCAGCGCCGCCCCCGCCTGTTCCAGCGCCACGGCCTCGCGCTTCATGCGCGCCGCGCCTTCTTCGCCGCGTCCCTGCACATGGTAGCCACCGATGGCATGCACCGATTGCGGCGTCAGGCCGATGTGGGCGCAGACCGGCACGCCGCGCTCGACCATGAAATGCACGGTCTCGGCCATGACCTCGCCGCCTTCCAGCTTGACCATCTCGGCCCCGGCGGCCAGCAGGCGCACGGCATTGCGCATCGCCAATTCCTTCGATTCCTGATAGCTGCCGAAAGGCATGTCGGCGACGCACATCGCGCGCTGCGCCATGTGGCCGACGCATTCCGTGTGATAGACCATCTGCTCCATGGTCACCGGCAGGGTCGAGGTCTTGCCCTGCAGCACGTTGCCCAGGGAATCGCCGACCAGGATCACGTCCACGCCGCAGCGGTCTTCCAGCGCGGCAAAGCTGGCGTCATAGCCGGTAAGCATGGCGATCTTCTGGCCGTCATGCTTCATGCGGCCCAGTTCCGGCAGCGTGATCGGCTTGTTGCTGGCGAGATAGGTCATGGCAAGCTAACAGTAAAGTAAACGGCGCCTAGGATACACAAACCCGCCGATTGAATCAGGCCGCCTGCGGCTACAGCTTTTCGATCTGCTGGGCAGCGCATGCCAACAGCAGTTCGGCCACCGCACCGCGGCCGGGGATGGACAGATGCGGTGCGATTTCGGCCAGAGGCGCCAGCACGAACGCTCGCTCGTGCAGACGCGGGTGCGGCAGGGTGAGTTGCGGGTCGTCGCTGAGTTCGTCGCCGTAGAGCAGCAAATCGAGGTCCAGCGTACGCGGGGCGTTTTTCACGCTGCGCCTGCGACCGAAACGTGCCTCGATCGCGAACAGCGATTCCATAAGAGTCGGCGCCGGCGACACGGCGATCAGTTCGACCACGGCGTTGATGAAGTCAGGTTGATGCCTGAGACCCACCGGTGCCGTGCGATACAGCGAAGACGCAGCGATGAATTCGGTCTGCGGCAATTCGCGCAGGGCAAGAATCGCCGCCTGCACCGTCAGCACCGGGTCTCCCAGATTGGCGCCCAGCGCGATGAAACAACGCTGGCCCACGTCAGGCTTCGCTGCTTGCGCCGTTTACCATGTCACCGCCGCCGCTGTCACCCTCACCCGCCGGCTTCTTGCCACGGACACGACGCCGGCGCTTCTTGGGGCCGCTGTCGGGAATCAGCAGAGCCTCGCGCCCCTCGTGCTCGGCATTCTGGAAATTGTGCCACCACGTCGCAATTTCCATGTCGATCTCGCCGCTCTCGGCGCGCAGCGCCAGAAAATCGTAGCCGGCGCGAAAACGCGGCAGTTCAATCAAACGGTAGGGCGATTTCCCGGCCCGTTTCTCAAAGCGCGGTTGCAGCGCCCAGATATCCTTGATGTCGCCGGCGATGCGGCGCGTGATGGCGAGCTTTTCGCCCTGCACGTTCAGCACCTCGTCCATCGCCTCGTACAGCGCGGGAATCGGCACTTCGCCGCGGGCCTTGCGTGCGTCCCAGGCGGCCAGCACTTCATGCCACAACAGGGTGGCGAACAGGTAGCCGGGCGACAGCGACTTGCCGGCCTTGACCCGCGCATCGGTGCTGGCCAGCGAGAGCATGACGAACTTCTCGCCCAGCGGCTGTTCGAGAATCACGTCCAAGAGCGGCAGCAGGCCGTGATGCAGGCCGTCGTCGCGCAGACGATGGACAGCCTCGACCGCGTGACCGGAAAACAGCAGCTTCAACATCTCGTCGAACAGACGCGCTGCCGGCACGTTCTCCATCAACTCCGCCATTTCGCGGATTGGCGCCCGCACCGCCGGATCGAGCACCAGACCCAGCTTGGCGGACAGGCGCACGGCGCGCAGCATGCGCACCGGATCTTCGCGGTAGCGCTGCCTGGGGTCGCCGATCATGCGCAGGGTCTTTTGCTGCAGGTCGGCGACGCCGTGGTGATAGTCGATCACCGTCTCGGAAGACGGCTCGTAATACAGGGCATTGACCGTGAAATCGCGCCGTGCGGCGTCTTCGGCGATCGAGCCGAAAACATTGTCGCGCAGCACGCGGCCATGCTCGTCCTTGACGGTATGGACATCGTGCGCGGCGCGGAAGGTGGACACCTCGAGCGTCTCGCCGCCCTGCATCACATGCACGATCTGGAAACGGCGGCCGATGATGCGGGCGCGACGGAACAGGGCGCGTACCTGCTCGGGCGTGGCATCGGTGGCAATGTCATAGTCCTTGGGTTCAATTCCGGCAATCAGGTCGCGCACTGCGCCGCCGACGATATATGCCTTGTGGCCGGCCTGTTGCAGGGTTTCGCAGGTACGGCGCGCGCCCAGCGAAACACGTTCACGCCGAATGCCGTGGCGCGCGACGGGAATCATCGCCGGGCCGTGGGTTGACGGGGATTCGCCACGACGAAACACATGGCGGAGGAACTTGCGGATCATGAGCGAGGTATTTGAACCATGCAGGGTCTGCTTCGGGAGGCGGCAATGATAGCGGAAATAGGCTCGGAGCCGCAGATTTGGGCGGGACGCCACGTCAGCTTCCGCTAAAATCGGCGGTTTTCCGCCATGGCACGACCTATGGAACTCGCCAAGAGCTTTGAACCCGCCGAAATCGAGCGGCGCTGGTACCCGGTCTGGGAGTCGCGCGGCTACTTTGCCGCCGGGTTCGATACCGCCAAAACAGACAATTTCTGCATCCTGCTGCCGCCGCCGAATGTCACCGGCACCCTGCACATGGGCCACGGTTTCAACCAGGCCATCATGGATTCGCTGACGCGCTACCACCGCATGCGCGGCGACAACACCTTGTGGCAGCCGGGCACCGACCACGCAGGCATCGCGACGCAGATCGTGGTGGAACGCCAGCTCGACGCCCAGGGCATCTCGCGCCACGATCTGGGCCGCGAAAAATTTCTGGAAAAAGTCTGGGAGTGGAAGAAGTTTTCAGGCGACACGATCACACGCCAGATGCGCCGGCTCGGCACCTCGCCCGACTGGTCGCGCGAGCGCTTCACCATGGACGCCGGGCTGTCCAAGATCGTCACCGAAACCTTCGTCCGCCTGCACAGGGAAGGCCTGATCTACCGCGGCAAGCGGCTGGTGAACTGGGACCCGAAACTGCTTACCGCCGTGTCCGACCTCGAAGTGGTCAACGCGGAGGAGGATGGCTTTCTTTGGCACATCCGCTATCCGCTGGCCGATGGCTCGGGACATCTGACAGTCGCCACGACACGCCCGGAGACCATGCTCGGCGACGTCGCCGTAATGGTGCATCCCGAGGACGAGCGCTACGCCCACCTGGTCGGCAAGCACGTC
>JANMTA010000076.1:0-3037 GCA_031389965.1 Betaproteobacteria bacterium | reverse complement strand
GTCGAAGCGGTGCGCCAGGCCACGGTGGCGGCGCAAATCGCCGGCCGTGTGCTCGAAGTTCGCGTCGATGCCGGACAGCGCGTGAAGCAGGGCGAACTGCTGCTGCGCATCGATGCGCGCGAGGCCGCCGGTTCCGATGCCAGCGCCCGCGCCACATTGGCGCAGGCCTCTGCCGCCTATGAGCGATCGAAAAATCTGCACGCGCAGAAGTTCATCAGCCAGGCCGCGCTCGACCAGGCCGCGGCCGCCGTCAAGGCCGCGCAAGGTTCCGCGGCCGCATCCGGCGCCGGGGCCTCGCATGGTACGGTGACGGCGCCAATCGCCGGCGTCGTGGCGCAGCGCCACGTCGAGCCGGGTGAAATGGCGACACCCCGCAAGCCCCTGGTCACGCTGTTCGACCCCAGGGGCCTGCGCGTGATTGCCAGCCTGCCGCAATACAAGCTGGCGGAACTCAAGAAGTCCACGCGTGCGCGCATCGAGTTTCCCGAAACTGGAAAGTGGATCGATGTGCAGCGCGTCGAAATCCTGCCGACGGTGGATGCGCGCAGCCATACGGCCACCGCGAGGCTCTATCTGCCGGAGAACATCGAGGGTGTGGTGCCCGGGACCTACGTGCGTGCCCATTTCATCATCGGCAAGGCACAGAAGCTCACCATCCCCCCGGTCGCAGTCCTGCGTCGCGGTGAGGTCACCGCCGTCTATGTGCTCGACGAGAAGGGCGCCGCGCGCCTGCGCCAAGTCCGCCTCGGCGAAGCCGTGGCCGGCGGCGAACTCGAAGTGCTGGCCGGCATCAATCCCGGCGAGCGCGTCAGCCTTACACCGCTGAAAACCGGTATCGAACTCAAGGCGGCACCACCTGCCGCAGTGCGCTGAAGCCGGAGGCTGCCATGGGCATATCCGGCCGCATCGCGGAGTATTTCCTCAGGAATTCGCTGACGCCTTTGATCGCCCTGATTGCCCTGCTGCTGGGCATCGGCGCGACGCTGATCACGCCACGCGAGGAAGAGCCGCAGATCAACGTCACCATGGCTAATGTCTTGGTGCCCTTTCCGGGCGCGTCGGCGAGGGATGTCGAGGCGCTGGTGGCGCGCCCGGCCGAGCAGGTGCTGTCGCGCATCGCCGGCATCGAGCATATTTATTCGGTCTCGCGCCCCGGCATGGCGGTGATCACCGTGCAGTTCCAGGTCGGCGAGGACCCGATCCAGGCGCTGGTGCGGCTCTACGATACGATCAATTCGCACCGCGACTGGTTGTCGCCCAGCCTCGGCGTGATGGAGCCGATCATCAAGCCCAAGGGCATCGATGACGTACCCATCGTTACGCTGACCTTTCACAGTGCCGATCCTGCCACGTCGGCTTTCGAGATGCAGCAGGTGGCGCGCGCCACCGAGATCGACCTGAAGCGCATCCCCGGCACGCGCGACGTCGCCACCATCGGCGGCCCCGGCCACGTGATTCGCGTCGTGATGGACGCCGATCGCATGAACGCGCATGGCATCACGGCGCAGGACCTCAAGGCCGCCCTGCAGGTGTCGAACGCCTCGCAGCCGGCCGGCAGCCTGGTCGCCGGCAATCGCGAAATCCTGGTGCAGACCGGTACCTATATTGAATCTGCGGCGGATGTGAAGCGTCTGGTGGTGGGCGTCTTCGAGCGCAAGCCGGTGTACCTGGCCGACGTCGCCCAGGTGGTCGACGGTGCAGATCAACCGTTGCGCTATGTCTGGCACGGCGACCGCAAGGCAGAGTTTCCGGCGGTGACGCTGTCAGTATCGAAAAAGCCCGGCGTCAATGCCGCCGACGTCGCCGAAGCCGTCATTGCGCGCGCAGAAGCACTCAAGGGTACGGTGATTCCCGAAGGCGTCGAATTCAGCGTCACGCGCAACTATGGCGCGACCGCGACCGACAAGGCGCAGAAGCTGATCGGCAAGCTGGTTTTCGCCACGGCCTTCGTCGTGCTGCTGGTCTTGTTTGCGCTGGGCCGGCGCGAGGCAGTGATCGTCGGTGCGGCGGTGACCCTGACGCTGGCGGCGACGCTGTTCGCTTCGTGGGCGTATGGTTTCACGTTGAATCGCGTCTCGCTGTTCGCCCTGATTTTCTCGATTGGCATCCTGGTCGATGACGCCATCGTGGTGGTGGAGAACATCCATCGCTGGACCCTGCTGCACCCCGAGAAGCCACTGTGGCAGATCATTCCGCCGGCCGTGGATGAAGTCGGCGGGCCGACCATCCTGGCCACTTTCACCGTGATCGCGGCGCTCTTGCCGATGGCCTTTGTCACCGGGCTGATGGGGCCCTACATGAGCCCGATCCCGATCAATGCCTCGATGGGCATGTTCATTTCCCTGGCGATTGCCTTCGTCATCACGCCCTGGCTGGCGCTCAAGCTGATGAAAGCGGAAAAAGGGGCCAGGTTCGATTTTCATGAACCACAAAAATCGAACCAGGCCCCTTTTTCGGACCGCCTGTTCCGCCGCATCATGAGGCCGCTGCTCGACCCGCGTACCGGCAGGGCCGCGCGGCGCAAGCTGTGGATCGGCATCCTGGTGGCGATCCTGGCCTCGGTCAGCCTCGGCTTCTTCAAGCTGGTGGTGCTGAAGATGCTGCCCTTCGACAACAAGAGCGAATTCCAGATCGTGCTCGACATGCCGGTCGGCACGCCCCTCGAAGAAACCGCCAAAGTGCTGCGCGAAATCTCCGCCGAGATTTCCCAGGTGCCCGAAGTCGCCGACTACCAGGCCTACGCCGGCACTGCCAGCCCGATCAACTTCAACGGCCTGGTGCGCCAGTACTATCTGCGCAGCGCGCCGGAAATGGGCGACATCCAGGTCAACTTGGTCGGCAGCAAGCATAGGCATCGCCAAAGCCACGAGATCGCCGTGTCGGTGCGCGAGCGCGTGGTGGCTGTGGCGCTGAAGCATGGCGGCAACGCCAAGGTGGTCGAAGTACCGCCGGGGCCGCCTGTCATGTCGCCGATCGTCGCCGAAATCTACGGCCCCGACTACGCCGGCCAGATCGCCGTGGCGAAGCAGGTGCGCGC
>JANMTA010000039.1:0-2015 GCA_031389965.1 Betaproteobacteria bacterium | reverse complement strand
CGAGAAGTGCGACTTGAGCCCGTGGTAATTGATGCGCACCGTCGCCGCGGTGCGCGTCGGTGTGCGCTCGTGCAGCTCGGTGCCGCCGCACCAGGGCAGGAATTGCGGATAGTCCTCGACCCGATCCACCAGGGCAAACATCTGCGCCGGCGTGCGTTCGATCAGTACCGATTTTTCGACCAGGGCCATTGGAGAGTCGCGTGGACGGGGTGCAGTAGAAAGCCACATATTTTTGCGCCGCCCCATGAGCATCGCCGACAACAAAAAGGCATTCCACGATTACTTCATAGAAGAGCGCTACGAGGCCGGCCTGGTACTCGAAGGCTGGGAAGTGAAGGCGATTCGTGCCGGGCGGGCGCAGATCAAGGAAGCCTACGTGGTGTTGAAGCGCGGCGAGGTATTCCTGATCGGCGCCCATATCACGCCGCTGCTCTCGGCCTCGACCCACGTAAACCCCGACCCGGTGCGCACACGCAAGCTGCTGCTCAACGCGTCGGAAATCAGCAAATTGATCGGCAAGGTCGAACGCGCCGGTTACACCCTGGTGCCGCTCGACCTGCATTACAGTAAGGGCCGCGTCAAGCTCTCAGTCGGCCTGGCCAAGGGCAAGAAGCAGCACGACAAGCGCGACGCCGAGAAAGACCGCGACTGGGTCCGTGAAAAGGCCCGCGTGATGCGCGACAAGCGCGGCTGACCGCCGGACCCGATTTTCGGTGACTCCCACCACACTGCTCTGGCTGGTGACCGGCTGCCTGATGCTGCAGCCATTGTCGACCGATCTCTACCTCGCGTCGCTGCCGAACCTGGCCAGCGACTTTGCCGCAACGCCCGCCGCCGTGCAGCAGACCCTGTCGCTGTTCGTCTTCGGCTTCGGTACGGCGCAACTCATCAGCGGGCCGCTGTCCGATCGCTACGGTCGGCGACCGGTGCTGATTGGCGGCTTGGCGGTGTATCTGCTCGCAAGTCTGGCCTGCGCCTTGACGCCGAGCCTCGACTGGCTGGTGGCGGCGCGCTTTGCCCAGGCGATCGGCTGTTGCACCGCCGTGGTCGTGGCTCGCGCCGTCATCCGCGACGCCTACGCACCGGTCGAGGGCGCCAGGGTGCTGGCCAAGGCCAGTTCCCTGCTGGCGCTGGCGCCGATATTCGGGCCGATACTCGGTGGTTACCTGCAGGTGGCATTCGGCTGGCGCGCAGCTTTCGTCGCCCTGGCGCTGGCCGGGTTGGCGGTCTGGGTCGCCGCCATGCGCCACATGAAAGAGTCCAACCGCCAGCCGAACCTGGAGGCCATGCGTCTGGCCAATCTTGTCGCCACGTATCGCGATGTGCTGCGCACGCCGGCTTTCTGGGCCTACGCCCTGCCCGGTTCGATCTCCTATGCCTCGATCTTCGTCTTCATTTCGGGCACGCCCTTCGTCCTGATCAAGGTGCTCGGCGTGGCGACCCAGTACTACGGCTACCTGTTCGCCTTCGGCGTCTGCGGCTACCTGGGCGGCACGCTGATCTGCCGGCGGCTCTTGGGCCGCATCGGCGTGGCGCGCGTGCTGGCGCTGGGCACCACTGTCGGCCTGCTTGGCGGCCTGGGTTTCCTGCTGCTGGTGCTGGCCGGTGTCAGTCACTGGACGCTGGTGGTGATGGCCCAATTCGTGGTGATGACGGCGCATGGCATCAACTTCCCCTGCACCCAGTCGGGCTCGCTGGCGCCATTCCCGGAAAAAGCCGGTGCCGCCGCCGGCCTGTTCGGCTGCCTCGTCATGTACGCGGCACTTGCGGCCGGCACCTGGGTGGGTGGCAGTCACGACGGCACACTGTTGCCGCTGGCCTCGATCAGCGCCACGGCGGGAGTCATCCTCTTCGCTTCGGCACGGCTTCTGGCGCGCTACGGCAAGGCGGCATAGCGGGAGTTGGCGTCCCGCCAGCGCCGACTTTTCCGGGCGGCTCAGACCGGCCTTGCTGCCGCGCTGCGCGAGGCGACCAGGATGCCGACGACGATCAGCAGGAAGGCCACGCCGTGATAG
>JANMTA010000072.1:0-2431 GCA_031389965.1 Betaproteobacteria bacterium | reverse complement strand
GCCGTGAGATCCTTTTTGACAGCGGCGAGGTCGAGGGTCTTGAACGCTTCTGCGTAGTTGAAGTCCTTGTCCATGGGATCGGACAGGGACGAGTGCTGGTGCAGGATTTCGAGGTGCAACTGGTTCGGCCACCAGTCGTGGTTCGATGTGCCACTCCCGGCTTGGTGAACAAACGGGCATTTCGTTTCGGTTGTCATGTGTTTCTCCGTTGACAGTGTGAATTTAGCGACCCGGTTCGATCTGGTCGTGGCTCGCGGCGGCGAATACTTTGCCTTTACTCTTCGAGCAAACTGCGCAGCATCCAGGCGGTTTTCTCGTGCACCTCGATGCGTTGCGTCAGCAGATCGGCGCTGGGCTGGTCGTTGGCCTTGTCGTCCAGCGGGAACAGCTTGCGCGCGGTGCGCGCCGTGGCTTCCTGCGCGGCGACCAGGTAGCGAACCATGTCCAGCGCCTTGGGCTGGCCGTCGACTTCCTTGATGGTCGCCAGCTGAATGAACTCCTTGTAAGTGCCGGGTGCGGGATGACCGAGGGCACGGATGCGCTCGGCGATCAGGTCGAGCGCGTTCCATTGTTCGGTGTACTGGCCCATGAACATCAGGTGCAGGGTGTTGAACATCGGCCCGGTGACGTTCCAGTGGAAGTTGTGCGTCATCAGGTAGAGCGTGTAGCTGTCGGCCAGCAGGCCGGACAGGCCTTGCGCGATGGCGGCGCGGTCCCTGTCGGAAATGCCGATGTCGAGTTTGGCAACTTTGGCAGGCTTTTTCGATTTCATGGTGGATGCTCCTTCGCTGTGCAATGTCGAACGGATAACGATAGCAGAATAACCTGCCGCCGCCTACGCGGGCTGAGCCAGATCAAGGTTTGACCTCGCGGCCGTCGCCGTCGGCGCCGGGCTGCGGATCAGGTGGTCGAAGGCGCTCAAGCTGGCCTTGGCACCTTCGCCCATGGCAATGATGATCTGCTGGTAGGGCACGGTCGTCGCATCGCCGGCGGCGAACACGCCTGGCAGCGAGGTCTGGCCGCGCGCATCGACCTCGATTTCGCCGCGCGGCGAGAGGTTGACGGTGCCCTGCAGCCAGTCGGTGTTGGGCAGCAGGCCGATCTGGACGAAGATGCCTTCGAGTTCCACGCGCCTGGTCTGCCCACCGATGCGGTCCCGATAGACGATGCCATTGACCTTCTCGCCGTCGCCGGTGACTTCGGTGGTCTGGGCGCTGGTGATGATGGTGACGTTGGGCAGGCTGCCGAGCTTGGCCTGCAACACGGCGTCGGCGCGGAGCCGGCTGTCGAATTCGAGCAGCGTGACGTGGCTGACGATGCCGGCAAGATCGATCGCCGCCTCGACGCCGGAATTGCCGCCGCCGATCACCGCCACGTGCTTGCCCTTGAACAGCGGGCCGTCGCAGTGCGGGCAGAAGCAGACGCCCCTGGCCTTGTATTCCTTCTCGCCCGGCACGTTCATTTCGCGCCAGCGGGCGCCGGTGGCGAGGATCACGCTCTTCGCCTTCAGTGTGGCGCCGTTCGCCAGCCTGAGCTGGGAAAGGCCATCCTCGCCGGCCGGAATCAGGGCCTCGGCGCGCTGCAGATTCATGATGTCGACTTCGTATTCCTTGACGTGCTGCTCCAGCGCCATGGCGAGCTTGGGGCCTTCGGTGCGCTGCACGGAAATGAAGTTTTCGATGCCCAAGGTGTCCAGCACCTGGCCGCCGAAACGTTCGGCCACCACGCCGGTGCGGATGCCCTTGCGTGCGGCATAGATCGCCGCTGCCGAACCCGCCGGGCCGCCGCCGACCACGAGCACGTCGTAAGCGTCCCTGGCATTCAATTGTTCGGCGTCGCGTGCCGATGCGCCGGTGTCGACCTTGGCCAGAATTTCCTCGACCGTCATGCGGCCCTGGCCGAAGGGTTCGCCATTGAGCATCACCGTCGGCACCGCCATGATCTGGCGCGTGTTGACCTCGTCCTGGAACAGCGCGCCGTCGATCGTCACGCTCTCGACGCCGGGGTTCAATACGGCCATCAGGTTGAGCGCCTGCACCACGTCCGGACAGTTGTGGCAGGAGAGCGAAATATAGGTCTCGAAGCGGAAGCTGCCCGCGCCGTTGCCACCAAGCCCCTTGATCTGTTCGATCACCGCGGCATCGACCTTGGGCGGGTGGCCGCCCGATTGCAGCAGGGCCAGCACCAGCGAGGTGAATTCGTGGCCCATCGGGATGCCGGCGAAGCGGATGCGCGCTGCTTCGCCGCGGCGACCGACCGAGAACGAAGGCTTGCGGATATCGTTGCCGTCGTCACGCACGCTGACCTTGGGCGAGAGCGCGGCGATGTCGGCCAGCAGTTCGCGCATCTGACGCGCGGCATCGCTGGCGTCGAGCGAGGCGACGAGTTCGATGGGGGTCTGGAGCTTTTCGAGGTAGGCGGAAAGCTGGGT
>JANMTA010000265.1:0-4825 GCA_031389965.1 Betaproteobacteria bacterium | reverse complement strand
CTCCGAACCGGACGCCGCGCTGTACTGGCTGGTGCGCATGCTCGACGGCGGCGCCGATCCGCTCTACATGGGGCGGCGCATCGTGCGCATGGCGATCGAGGACGTCGGCCTCGCCGACCCGCGGGCCTGGGAAATCGCGCTGAATGCCTGCGCCACCTACGAGCGCCTGGGCAGTCCGGAAGGCGAGCTGGCGCTGGCCAACGCCGTGCTCTACATGGCCGTGGCGCCCAAGTCGAACGCCGCCTACGTCGCCTATAATGCGGCCCGCGCGTTTGTGGCGAAGGACAAGAGCCGCGGCGTGCCCGAGCATCTGCGCAATGCGCCGACCAAGCTGATGAAGGACCTTGGTTTCGGCGCCGATTACCGCTACGCCCACGACGAAGCCGAGGGCTATGCCGCCGGGGAAACCTATCTCCCCGAGGGCATGCCCGCCGTGCATTGGTATCAACCCGTGGCGCGCGGACTGGAACAGAAGATCGCCGAAAAACTTGCCCACCTGCGCGAACTCGACGCGCAGGCGAAGAAGAAACGATAAGGATTCACCATGCTGGACATCCAAAGTTTACGCAGCAATCTTGCCTTCGTCGCCGAGCGCCTCGCCTTGCGCGGCGTGACGCTCGACACCGCCGCCTTCGAGGCGCTGGAGGCCGAGCGCAAGCGCCTGCAGGTGCATACCCAGGATTTGCAGGCGAAGCGCAACACGCTGTCGAAGCAGATCGGCATGTTGAAGGGCAAGGGCGAGGATGCCTCCGCGGTGATGGCCGAAGTGGCGGGCCTGGGCGATGCGCTGAAGGCCGGCGAGGCGGCGCTGGCGGAGCTGATGCCGCGCTTCGATACTTTCCTCGAACTGATTCCCAACCTGCCGCACGAGAGCGTGCCGGTCGGCAATGACGAAACCGGCAACGTCGAAATCCTTCGCTGGGGCACGCCGCGCGTCATCGCCGCGCCGCGCGACCACGTCGATCTCGGCACCGCGCTGGGCGGCCTCGACTTCGAGGCCGGGGTAAAAATTTCCGGCAGCCGCTTCACCGTGATGAAAGGGCAGATCGCGCGCCTGCATCGGGCGCTGTCCCAGTTCATGCTCGACCTGCATACCGGCGAGCATGGCTATACCGAAATCTATACGCCCTACCTGGTCAATGCCGAGAGCATGTTCGGCACCGGGCAGTTGCCGAAGTTCGCGGAAGACCTTTTCATGGTGCCGCGCGGGGACGGCAGCAAGCTCTACCTGATTCCCACTGCCGAAGTCCCGGTGACCAACCTCGTGCGCGGCGAGATCCTCGCCGCCGACGCGCTGCCGCTCAAGTTCGTCGCCCACACGCCGTGCTTCCGCGCCGAGGCCGGCAGCTACGGCAAGGATACGCGCGGCATGATCCGCCAGCACCAGTTCGACAAGGTGGAACTGGTGCAAATGGTGCGCCCCGATCAGTCATGGAACGCACTGGAAGAACTCACCGGCCACGCCGAGGCCGTGCTGCAAAAACTCGAGCTGCCCTACCGCAAGGTGGCCTTGTGCACCGGCGACATGGGCTTTTCCGCGGCCAAGACCTACGACCTCGAAGTCTGGCTGCCGGCGCAGAACACCTATCGCGAGATTTCGTCCTGCTCGAATTTCGAGTCCTTCCAGGCGCGCCGCATGCAGGCGCGCTTCAGGAATGAAAAGAACAAGGCGGAACTGCTGCACACCGTGAACGGCTCCGGCCTCGCAGTCGGCCGCACGCTGGTGGCGGTGCTGGAAAATTACCAGAACGAAGACGGCAGCATCACGGTCCCTGCGGTACTTCGGCCATGGATGGGCGGGATGGAGAAAATTCGGGCAGCCTGAGCGCCGGTCGCGTCGCGTAGGGTGAGTCCTGGGCTGGCTCGAAGCGGCTGAGGATGTCGTAGTAGCTGCGGATGTTTTCCACCATGATCACCGCCTCGCCGCCGCGTGCCGCACCGCTCTTCAAACGCGCATAAATCTCCGGTCGCGCCAGCTGCGGCAACACCTGCTTCATGTCGTACCAGACGTCCGGGTCGCGCTTCATGCGCTTGGCGATCGAGCGTGCGCCGCGAAAATGCCCCATGCCGAGGTTGTAGGCCGACAGCGCCAGCCAGAGGCGGTCCGGATGCTGCGCGCCGGGTATCTGCTCCGCCAGTTCCGCCAGGTAGCGGGCGCCGGCGCGGATGCTTTCCTCCCCGTCAAGGCGGTTCTTGACGCGCAGATAATCGGCCGTGTCCTCGGTCAGCATCATCATGCCGCGCACGTTGGTATAAGACGTGGCCAGAGGATCCCATTTGGATTCCTGGTAGGCCAGCGCCGCCAGCAGGCGCCAGTCGATACCGGTCAGGCTCTGCGCGGATTGAAAGTGGTGGCGCCAGGTGGGGAGTTTGCTTCGGGTATCGTCGAGAAACCTGGCGATGCCGGCCGCATTGATGCGCTTGATGTGGCCGAAGTAGCGGTCATGGATGCGCGCCAGCGTGCCGTCGGCGCGGACGCCGGCAATGAAGGCGTCGGCCTTGGCGCGCAGGGCAACGGCATCCTTGCCGCCGAAGGCCCAGCCGAACTCCAGCTTGCCCGGCAACTGCACGCGGGGGCTCAGCTCCGGATGGAAGTTGACGCCCAGGTCGAGGTGGATGTCATGCACCGCGACCAGTTGTGCCTTGCGCTGCGCGACGCGCTCCAGCAGTTCCATTTCGGAGACGCCGGGGACTTCAACGACCTGCGGCCGCGATTTTTCGTCCAGCCCGCGCAGCACATCCGCCAGAGCCGAGCCCGCCACCACTTCTACTGCGCGACCGGCCAGATCGGAGAGCTGCTCCGGTCCCAGCACATCGTCATGGCCGACGATCCACTGCTTGACGCTGCGGATCGGGGTCGAAAATTGCAGGGACGCATTGCCCAGCGGCATCGAGGCGGCGAGGTGTACCCGTCCGGCCAGCGCCAGGTCGTTCAACTCGTAGGGGTCGGCGGCCTTGATGAACTGTACCTTGAGGCCGAGACTGTTGGCGAAAGCCGTGACCAGGTCATGCTCGAAGCCGCTGGCCGTGGCATTCTCGCGTTCCTGGAAGAATGCCGGCGTTTCGCGGATCGCCACCACCAGTTTGCCTTCCGTTTCGGGCGGCTCGATGCGCGCACACGCGGCCGGGCCGAGCAGCGCAAGACAGCAGACCAGGCGAAGCAGTTTCGACAACGCTTTCCCTCCCCAGCTTCTATTGACGATCATTCATCGCATGATCGCCAATAGCCCCTCTGTGCTGTGACCGGCGGCCGCTTCGCGGGTATAATCCGCGCCTCGCGGAGAGGTGGCAGAGTGGTCGAATGTACCTGACTCGAAATCAGGCGATGTCGCAAGGCATCCGTGGGTTCGAATCCCACCCTCTCCGCCAGTTCTAATTCCAAACCGGTCCAGATTCTTCCAGAAAGCCCGCACCCAGCGGGCTTTTTCACGTGTAGCGCGTTCCTGACCGTTCCCAGCTAAGCCCATTGCTTCCGTGGTAAGACCGTGGTAAAAATCGTGGTAGCGAATTGCCACGGTTAAGGAGTTACCACGATGGCCGCAAAGCAGAACACCCTGACGGCGAAGGAATGCGACAACGCCACCAGCGAAGGTAAGGGGATTCGCAAGCTTCATGACGGTGCGGGCCTCTACCTGTGGGTTTATGAGGACGGCCGAAAGTACTGGCGGCTACGGTACTGGACAGCCGGCAAGGAGAAATCCTTATCCCTTGGCGTCTATCCTGAAGTCGGGCTGAAAGAGGCGCGTGTGCGCCGCAATGATAACCGTACGCTGATGCGGGAGTCTATTGACCCGTCCGTCGACCGCAAGGCTCGCAAACTGCGGCAACGGCTTGATGCTGAAAACTCGTTTGAGTCGGTGGCGCGTGAGTGGTACGCCAAGCAGCTGCATACCTGGGTGCCGAAACACGCTGACGATGTTCTTCGCCGGTTCGAGGTCAACGCCTTCCCGTTCATTGGGGCGCGGCCGATTGCCGAGATTGAAGCCCCTGAGCTTCTGGAAATGTCCCGCAAGATCGAGAAGCGCGGCGCGCATGACCTGGCGCACCGGCTAATGCAGGCGTGTGGACAGGTGTTCCGCTACGGGATCGCCACTGGGGTATGCAAGCGGGACGTTGCCGCCGATCTGCGGGGCGCCCTGACGCCCCACGTCAAAAAGCACCAGGCGGCGGTAAGGCCGGAAGAAGTCCCGGCGCTGCTGCGAGCGATCGACACCTATGCCGAGCAAGGCGACAAGCAAACCATGCACGCCCTGCAACTGCTGGCGCTTACCTTCGTCCGGACCAATGAGCTGATTGGGGCGGAGTGGTCGGAGTTCGACCAGGGAGCGGCGCTATGGGTTATCCCTGCCGTCCGAATGAAAATGAAAGCCGAGCATATCGTCCCGCTTTCAAGTCAGGCCCTGGGGATCCTTGGCGAGCTGAAGGCGCTCGCCGGCCGTAGCCGCTTCGTGTTCCCTGGCAGGAACCGGGATAAGCCGATCAGCAACAACACCATGCTTTTTGCGCTCTACCGCCTGGGGTACAAAGGCAGGATGACCGGGCACGGCTTTCGCGCCGTGGCGTCCACCATGCTGAACGAGCAGGGGCAGCGGCCCGACGTGATCGAGCGCCAGCTGGCGCACTGCGAGCGGGACGAGGTACGGGGCGCGTACAACCGTGCCGAATACCTGGCAGAGCGCGTCAAGATGATGCAGCAATGGGCGGATTACCTAGACAAGATTAAGGCCGGCGCTCAAGTAATTCCGCTGCACGGGAACGCGGCATAAATGCTACACCCCGCAAACCACCTGCTATCAAGGATTTCGGTGGCCTCCCCACTTGACCG